>NZ_JBWJVQ010000169.1:0-10588 GCF_056339875.1 Blautia sp. ZXY-1-C6 | reverse complement strand
ATCTCCCGGAGGAGGATACGGTTATCCCGAAATCTCTCGGATCCGGAATTGACAGAAAGCACCGGAAAGCAGCAACCAAAAATACCTGTTACACCTGGTTTACCTGCTCCGATGCCTTCCTCAGTTCTCCCGTACAGCAGAAGCAATATCTGACATATACGCTTTCCTGTCTGATTGGAACTCTAGAGCGTGTCTGAAAAATCATCTGTGATCATACATAAATATCGTCAAAAGCAATTTCCAATGGATTGTGAAGAGAAAAAGCCCTCTCACTGCTGACCGAGAAAATATAACCGTCAAATTCCATTGTCTCAAAAAAGCATGGCCTTTCTGAGGATTTTCCGAGGACAAACCCCTCTGCTGTGGGAACCACTTCAAAAGAATCCAAAGGAAGGCTCATTCCTCTGCCTGTCATTTTCATATAACTTTCTTTTAATGTCCAGAGCGTAAAAAACGCCTTATCTTTGTTCTTCGCAGCCTTGATGTAAGCAAGCTCTGAATGGTAGAAATAATGTTCTGCCACCTCAAGAGGCGCATTGGCATTTTTCTCAATATCGCACCCGACTTCGCAGTCTGACAGCACACCCACAACATAGTCCCCCGCATGAGATACATTAAAAAAAAGGCCATCCACAACCGGCTTTTCATTGTCAGAATATCTCAGGCAGCTTTCCGTAAGCCCGTTTTCATCGAGGATTTTTCTGATGATGATCCCTGCACCCAGACTTCTTTTGCGGTCATCAGGCATACGATACCTGATGACCTTTTCTCTTCTTCTGATCCCAACCAGATCCAGAAGCCTTTCATTCTTAAGCGGATCCTCAAAATGATTAATATTGATCCTGTATAATTTCTGCATCTGATCAACAGTTACTTCTTCTGAATATCGATCTTGCTGTCAAACCCTGTAAGGCTGAATACATCGTAAACCTCATCAGAAACATTGATGATCTTAAATCCATCCTTTTGAGCCATTTTTTTGTAGGCTACGATCACCTGACGTAAGCCTGCAGATGAAATATACTCCAGATTTGTAAAATCAAATACCAGGCTTGTGATGCTGTCTTCAAGTCCGGACAGAGCCTCCCCTAACTGGGGAGCTGTCTGTGTATCAAGCCATCCGCTGATTTCCATAGTTGCTTTGTTACCTTCTGTTTTTGTGATAATTTCCATTGTAATTTTCCCTCCTGAATCAATCAAAAAATGTAAGTCTGTCAAGTGCTGCAATTGCATTTTCCAGATATCTGTCATCTGTAACCGGCCATTTATAATCCAGCCTGTACAGAACCTGTGCTGTAAAACGATTGCTGTAATCAATGGTATAGATTTCATTTTCATTATGTGAGGTATAGGCGATCAGTCCGGAAACCGCATCAGAATCCTGACCGGTCTTTGCAAATTCCTTCACTGCTGCCTCAAACTCCTCATCTCTTACAATATCAATCCTGAATCCATAGCTGCGCATTGCGTAGATCAGGTCTGCCATATAAATATGATGGCTGTTGCATGCATGGAATACAGTAAATCTCCGGTCGGTCTGAGCCAGTCTCAGAACTGCCAGCGCAGTAGAATCAATCGGTGAGAATTCTGCCACCTCATGCATACCGCCCATAGGGAATTTACCTACAGCCGCATAACCTCTCAGGCTGCGAAGGAATCCATTGGTAATGAAATTAATCTGGAACTCGCCGTCAGAGTTTCGGCTCATCAGATTACCTACCCGGACTACCTTGCCGTCCAGTCCCTCGGAAACTGCTTCCAGAACCGCCCTCTCTGCCAGGAATTTGGTACGGATATATTCGTTGGTAATATTCTGTCCGATGTACAGATCATTTTCACAGAAAACTCTGGACATTGGCGGAACACCGTCAGAACCCTCTCCCGCAACGGAAACCGTAGAAATCTGGATCAGTCTGCGGCCGTTATTCTTACAGAAATCGATCAGATTTTCCACACCCTGCACATTAATTCTTTCCAGTACATCATCAGCCGCAAAATGCTTTACGCAGGCAGCACAGTTAATGATGGTGCTGAATTTGTATTCTGAAAATCCTGTTACCTGTTCCTTTGAGGTAATATCCCCATCCACACAGATAATACGGCTTTCAAACAGCTCTTTGTATGGATCATCAAAATAGTACATCAGCATGTTCATCATTCGCTTTTCAGGCGATTCATATTTGCCCTTACGTACAAGACAGTAAACCTTACCGTCATAATTGTCAAGGAATGCTTTAAGGACATGGATCCCCAGGAAACCTGTGGCACCTGTGACCATAATATCTCCCAGCTTTTCCTTTGTGATCCGGTCTGCATTTTCTTCTGTATTTGCGCTGATCACATTCTGGATCCTGTTATAGTTATAATCCGAAAATTCATTCTTGCTCTGTGCAGCCTCTGTAACTCCGTCATCATCAACCAGAGCTGCAAGTTCCCGTACAGTAGGATATTTGAAAATATCCGCATATACCAGTGAAATATTCTTTGACAGACACATAACAGCAACCTTGGATGCAGTAAGGGAAGATCCGCCCAGTTCAAAGAAGTTGTCCTCAATCCCTACTCTTTCAATTCCCAGTGCTTTCTCAAAAATCTCACAGAGTGCTCTCTGAGCTGCTGTAACTGGCTCTACATAGCTGGCAGTGTTCGTGGTTACCTCCGGCATTGGCAGTGCTTTTTTATCAATCTTACCGCCCGGTGTCACAGGCATTTCCTCAATGCTGACAAAGAAAGACGGCATCATATAATCCGGGATCAGCGGCTCCAGGAAGGTCTTCAGTTCATCCTCCGGGATGGCTTCTCCTGTATAATAAGCTGTGATATATTTATTTCCACCCTTTTCAATTACTGTAACGGCTGCATTTTTCACCAGCTCATGTTTCAGAAGGGCACCTTCGATCTCACCAAGCTCCACACGATATCCTCTGATCTTCACCTGTGAATCGATCCGGCCTATGTACTCAATATTTCCGTCGCCTTTCATGCGGACCATATCACCGGTCCTGTAAAGACGGCTTTCCTGCTCACATACAGCAAATGGATTTTCTACAAACACAGATGCTGTTTTTTCCGGAAGATTATGATATCCTCTGGCAATCTGCCTTCCTGCGTGACAAAGTTCGCCGGACGCACCCACCGGAAGCCGGTTCAGATTCTCATCCACAATGTAGCTGCGCACATTCCGCTGTGATTTTCCGATCGGGATGTTGTCATACTGTCTGTCTACCAAAAACTCTGTGGAAGAAACCGTATTCTCTGTAGGACCGTAGCCATTGATCATCTGATAGGTACGGTTACGGTAATGCTTGAATTTCTCGCCGCCAAGTGTAACAAATTTAAGAGCAGGTGCATCCTCCAGAAGTTCTGTAACCAGTTCTCCCATCTGGGTAGGGAAGGTTACGGTGGTGATCTCTTTTTCCTTTATATATCTGCTTATGGCAATGGCGTCCTTACGGATACTCTCCGGTAAAATATACAGGACTGCTCCTGCGGTAAGAGGTGCAAACAGATCGATCACTGACGCATCGAAACAGAAGCTCGCAAACTCTGCCACAATGTCATCCGGTGAAGTATTTCTGCTCAGTGTGATATATTCGATCAGGTTCAACAGATTTCTGTGCTCAATCATAACACCCTTTGGCTTTCCTGTGGAGCCTGAGGTATAGATCATATAGGCAAGGTTCTCCGGTTTCGGAGAAATAAGCTCTGCAGAAAGTTCAAAATCCTCAGCCTCATCTGACACACTGTCCAGACTGATCACATTTCCGTCATAAAATTCCACAAGATTCTGATACTGATCGATCACAAGGAGATTTCTTGCTCCTGAATCCTTCAGCATATATTCAATTCTGCTCTGTGGATACTCCGGATCCAGAGGAACATAGGCTCCGCCGGCCTTCATAACACCCACATAGGCTACTGTATATTCCTTTGTCCTGCCGCACAGGATACCTGCTGCCTGTTCCGGGCCAAATCCGTTTTCCGTAAGCTTCTGAGCAATATAATCAGACATTCTGTCCAACTCTCTGTAAGTAAAATCTCCGGAGTCATCCCGCACTGCCGGTCTGTCCGGATATCTGGCAGCCATCTCCTTAAACAGATCTATGAAGGTCTTTCCTGCATGTTCCGGAATATCCTCCATCTGAGTTTCTTCCTCAAACATCAGCCGGATATCAGCCGGATCGCATTCCCTTAAGATTCCCTCTGCAGTGGTTTCCAGATTGTCAGCCAGATACCGGATAGTTTCCTCATGGTACATATCCCCTCTGTACTCAATCTCAAAGACAAATCTGTTCTTTTCAATGGAAATGCTGACAGAAACCGGTGCCTTTGCCATGTTCAGGCTGACAGGCTCCTCCTGTGCATATTCCCCACCAATGGTGTCAAAAGCAAAATTGTCGCCCTGGTAAATAACCATGGCATCTGCCTTAATATCAAACTCATGGCTGATCTGTGAGAAAGGATAAATATCGTTGTTCATGGAATCGATCAGCTGTTTCTGTACACCGCTCAGGCAATCTTTGGCTGTTCCTGAGAAATCACAGAAAACAGGGAGTGTTTTTACCAGCATACCCACTGTTTCCGAAAGTCTGGAATCGTTTCTTCCATGGTAAATAGTGGTAAATACAGCATCCTTTTTGAAATTATATTTTCCAAGTGTGATACCAAAAGCGGAAATGAAGAATACATTCTCCGTAATTCCATGCTTTTTACAGAATTCCTTCACATCCTGCACGGAAATGGATCTGGTCTCTCTGTGGTAAAGTTCTGCTGTTGGAGCCGCACCGTTTTTGTCCGGATAGAAGCTGATGCTTCCACCTGCATGTTCAAATACTGACTTATAATAATTCTCTGCATTTTTATAGATATCACCTGCCAGGGCATCTCTGTTATCCAGTGCCAGATCATAGGAAGTATAACCTTCCGGTTCCAGCTTCTCACCGCTGTAAGCTCTGTTAATATCATTAATTATAATAGCCAGAGATGTACCATCGGCAACAATGTGGTGAAGGTCCAGGAACAGATAATTGCCATCACAGGTTCTGTAGATTTCAAACCGGAAAAGCTGTTCATTAAACAACATATATGGACGTACCAGAGTGTCTCTGTTCATTCCGTTTAAAATCGGTGTTTTATAACTGAGCCCATCGTTTCGTTTCTGAAGTACATTTCCGTTGTCATCCATAAACAGACGGGTTTTCAGATAAGGATGCGCCTCAACAGTACTGTCAATGGCTTCTGCCAGTCTGTCCAGATCCACCTTGTTATCAAGCTTTAACAGATACGGGATATTGTAAATGGTAGAACCCATATTTGCAGTACACTCAATGAAAATCCCCTCCTGAGTGTTGGTAAGAGGATAACTTTCCTGTACTTCTCTTTTGCTTTCTTTTCCCGCAGTTTTTACAAATTCCTCCATCATTCGGATAGTGGGATGATTCTTAATATCTGAAGTTTTGATCACAATGTCAAAGGCTTTGGAGATCAGGATATTCAGCTTAATGGCAGTGATGGATGTCAGACCTGCCTCATAAATATCTGTGGTAATCCCAAAATCCGTATACCCCAGAACCTCTGCGATACAGTCAAATAATATCTGCTGAACCTCATTCTCAGGCTTAATGATCTCCGCTGCTTTTTTCTCAGGCAGAAGAAGAGCCTTTTTATTTACCTTCTGGTTCTGGTTCAGAGGAATTTTGTCAATCTGCATGGTAACTGCAGGTACCATATAGGCAGGCTTTGTCTCTTTAATAAAATCATTCAGGGCATTGATATCAACAGTGCTGTCCGATACCACATAGGCAGCAATATATTTTCCACCCTTTGGATCATCAAAGGCAACTACAGTGGCATCCCTGATGCCCTCATATCTGCGGATCACTTCCTCAACCTCAGAAAGCTCAATCCTGAAACCTCTGATCTTAACCTGGGAATCCTTTCTGCCAATGATCTGGATATTTCCATCCGGAAGAAATCTTGCCACATCACCTGAATGATACATCACTTCGTATCCCGGTGTATCATCATAAAGATTCTTTGTATAGACCTCGGCAGTTTTTTCCGGCTTGTTAAGATATCCTCTGGAAACCTGCCAGCCGGTGATCATCAGCTCTCCGCATGCACCGGGAGGAAGCATATGCCCCAGCTTGTCTGTAATATAAAGCTTCACATTGTCAAGTGCTTTTCCGATCGGGACATTTGGATAATATTTGTCCACTTCAAATACAGTCGTAAAAATAGTCGCCTCTGTAGGTCCATAAGCATTAATAAACTTATAATCTTTTGGCGGCTCACATGGAACCAGCTTCTCTCCTCCTACAGAAAGATATCTCAGGCTCTTACAATCCATCTCCAGCGCAAACTGCCTTCCCACCTGAGTAGTCATAAAGGAATGCGTGATGCCATTTTCCTCAAAATAGCGCTGCAGTCCAATGAAATCCAGACGGATCTCCTCCGGAATAATGTGAAGCTGTGCACCGTTTGTGATGGCACCGTAAATATCCATCATGCAGGCATCAAAACCAAAGGAAGCATATGCAGCTACCCTGGAATCCGAATCTATGCCATAATACCTCTTGAACCAGTGACAGAAAGCAGTAATATTTCCATATTCCAGCATACAGCCCTTTGGCACACCTGTGGAACCGGAAGTATACAAAAGGATAAACAGATCATGCAGCTGCGGCTTCTTAAGCACAACATCCCTATCCTCCAGCTGCCAGATCTGATCTGTAAACAGCACCGGTCCTTTATATCCGTCTACCAGAGGAAGAAGCTCTCTGTCAGCAATGAGAAGCTTTGCAGAGGAATCCTCCATCATGTACATCAGGCGGTCCCTGGGATAGGTTGGATCCAGAGGCTGGTAAGCTGCACCTGCCTTTATCACGCCCATCGGTGCGATCGCCATATATTCACAGCGGGGGATCAGAATGGAAACAACATCTTCACTGCCAATTCCCTGGGATGCGATATATTTTCCAAGTCTGTCACTGATCTCATCCAGTTCTCTGTAAGTATATTTTTTATCCTTAAATACCACAGCCGTATGGTCAGGAATGGTCTGTACCAGCTCCTCAAACATATCAGCGATGGTCTTACTTCTGTCATATTCGCAGGCAGTATTATTAAATTCCGCAATTTTGTCCGCTCCATTTTGGGAAAGAACAGAAACTTCCGAAATATATTTTGCTTTCAGCAGGGAATCCATAGCTGCCTCATAGGATTCCAGCATTCCACGTACAAAGGCTTCACTGTACATGTCACTGCGGTATTCTGCAGTAAGCACATATTTATGATCGTATTCTCTTACCTGGATCAACAGAGGCATCTTTGACATATCCGGAGAAAGGTCATGACCCCTGGCAACGGTATCCCCGATCGGGAAATCATCCCCAAGCTCTGCCTGATATGCAAATACCAGATCAGAATTAATCCCGTACTTTGCACAGATATCAGAGAACGGAAAAATATCATTTGCCATGGAAGACAGAATCTGCTCAGAGAGCTCTGTCATATAGGCCTGTATGGTGACTTTCGGATCACAGGAACAGTAAACCGGCAGAGTCTTTACAAGCATGCAGACTGTATTCTCCAGTCTGGAATCATTTCTTCCATTATAAATAGTTGCAAAAAGACTCTCCTCGGAATTGGAATATCTGCTCATGAGAATGCCGAATACACCTGTAAACAGAATGTTTGGAGTAACCCCCAGCTTCTCGCAGGCAGAAAGTACCAGAGACTCTCCGGTGTCCACAGGCATCGACAGATATCCTCTCTCAGGAGTCTTTCCTGAGCAGTCAGGAAGAGGCAGGGATTCTGTCTCAATTCCCTCGAAAATACTGTCATAATATTTCTCGGCCTTCTTATATTTTCCCTCTTTCATCTGCTGTTCTTCATCAAGGGCAGCATCAAAGCCTGTGTAGGATTCTTTCTCCAATTTCTCACCCAGATAGGCCCGATCAATATCCTCAAAATAATATCATAGGAATTACCATCTGCCAGGATATGGTGGAAATCTGTAAAAAGATATTTCCTGTCTTCTGTCACATAAATCCCCGCCCGGAACAGCCGTCCCTTTTCCAGCTTAAAGGGACGCACCAGCTCATCTTTCATCTTTTCAAACTGCTCATTTGTGGTCTGTACCACCTCTGGTACAAAGGCTTCCTCACAAGGCTTCTGCACCATCTCTCCGCTGTCACTTAAATAAACCTTTGTCAGCAGATACGGATGTGCAGCGATCATCTGAGAAATGGCATCTGACAGCTTCTGAACGTCAACAGAGCTTTCCAGTTCAAACAGGAACGGAATATTGTATACCGTACTCTCAGGATTCTTCATGCACTCTGCAAAAATACCCTTCTGGGAGCCGGTAAGAGGGTAAACTTCTCTCTTTTCATAGGTTCTGATCTTCGGTGCAAGCATCACATATTTTTCCAGTTTCTCCACCGTATTGTTTTCGTGGATATCACTGGTTTTCACAGTCACTCCGAATTCCTCTGAAATCAGAATACAAAGCTTCATGGCACTGATAGAAGACAGCCCCGCCCTGTAAAAACTTGTGTCAGTTCCAAAAAAATCATTCTCCACAACGTCTGCAACGATTTCAAAAATCTTCTTCTGCATAGGAGTCTGGGGTTCTTTCAGATTCTTTGGCTGTGCAGCCGGCTTTGGCAGTGCTTTCTTATCAATTTTACCATTCTGTGTCACAGGCATCTTTTCCAGTTGGACAAAAACCTCAGGAACCATATAATGAGCCAGGGACTCTGATGCATAGGCAGAAAGCTCCTCTGTATTGATCTGGCGGTCAGCCATAAAATAGCAGCAGAGGAATTTGTTATCTACAGGCAGAGTAATGCTGGTAATGATTCCCTCATAGGAATTGATCACTTCCTCGATCTCACCAAGCTCAATCCTCAGACCGCGAAGCTTGATCTGATTGTCTATTCTTCCGAAAAATTCAATCTCACCCTCAGGGCTGATCCTTGCAAGGTCACCGGTCTTATAAGCTCTCTCGCCGTTAAGATCAATGAATACAGCCTCTGTTTTATCCGGCAGATTCATATAACCTCTGCCAACGCCCAGTCCTGCGATCACAAGCTCTCCGGTCTCTCCGTCCGGAAGGATCTTATTCTCTTTATCTACAATATATACCTTCACATTACCGTTAGGCGTACCAATGGTAATGTTTCTGCTGTCCGTAATTACCTTCATGGTACAGCTGATGGTAGTTTCCGTAGGTCCATAACCATTCATAATGTAAGCATCCGGGTTTACTCTGCGAATCTTGTCATACAGAGCCGGAGGAAAAGCCTCTGCACCTACATCAAACACCTTAATCTGAGAAACTGCTTTTTCAAGCTGGGGCAGATCGATCATATTGGACAGGTAAGTAGGAGTTGTGGTCATAATATCCACTTTATTTCTGACGATCAGCTCACCCAGCATAAGAGGATTCAGAATCTCCTCATCAGAGGCGATCACCGCAGTCATCCCGTTGGTAAGTGGCAGAAATTCCTCCAGAACAGACACATCAAAGGTCATGGCTGCCATGGAAAGAGAAACCGATCCCCTGCTGACATAACCATAAGTTTCCGCATTTTTCGGATCCGGATTTACAAAATTGGCAAGGTTGATATGTTCGATCAGCACACCCTTGGGCTTGCCTGTGGAACCAGAAGTATAGATACAATAACAAAGATCATGCTCCCCGATCTTTACCTGAGGATTCTCTGTATTCTCATTCTCCAGAAGTTCCTCGATCAGAAGTACTGTACAGGGAAGCTTAGCAAACAGTTCCCTTCGTTCCTCTGCGATCTCCTTTGTTGTGATAATAAAAGGAGCTCCTGAATCCTCAAAAATATACCGGATCCTGTCATCAGGATAATCCGGTGTGGCAACTGCAAATGCGCCTCCTGCCTTCAGGATACCCTGTCGCACTGCATAGAAATCACAGCATCTCTCAAGAACCACACCTACGATGGTCTCCCGTCTGACACCTTTTTCCACAAGTGCATTGGCAATCCTGTTAGCCCGTTCGTTGAGCTGTGCATAGGTGAAGCTCTCTTTGCCGGAGACAACTGCACATTTCTCTGGATGAAGCTTCACCTGTTCCTCGAACAATTCTGTTACCGGCCGAAACTCAAAAACAAAATTGTTCCTTTCATTAATATTTTTCATTTTCATGTACCTCCTAAAAAGATATTATGGTATTATTCATATCAATCGCACGAATATAATCCATGGATTTTGATACCTTCTTGACAAGTTCAATCCCATGTATATCAAAGTCTTCACTGTCATACTGATATTCCAGAGGGTTGAAATTTACACCGTTATCTCTGATCCTCAGTCTGCAGAGATCATCCTCCAGACAGAGGTTAATGTCGATCCAGTTGGAGGTTTTTCCCCCGAATCGTATAATATTTACAGTCATTTCCTCCGCACACACTGCGGCAAGATTTGCCTTGCTTTTAGAAGCTCCCTGTTCCTGGCAGAACTCTATGATCCTCTTATGAACCGTTTGTGCTTCCTCCATGGTACTCTTAATGGAAAAATCCAGATTAATCCCCGGATTTTTGTCAGGAACAAT
>NZ_JBWJVQ010000168.1:0-9770 GCF_056339875.1 Blautia sp. ZXY-1-C6 | reverse complement strand
ATAAAGAAAGAAGTATCAGCGGGATTCCGGGAACCAGGTGACGGATATCATCTATATCCAGACTGGTAGCAGCGATATGTGCCTTTTCGAAATACAGGGAATAAAGTCCGTTATAGTCATTCATATGAGACTGCAGGACAGGAAGGCCATCAGGATGAGCGGACATTTTGCCGAGAAGAAGCTCCAGGGCGGCAGAAGTCTGGCCGCCTAAAATGATACCACTGGAATGAAGCAGATAATCTCTCTTCAGCAGAGAGCTCTCAGGTTCAAAATTAACAGAAGTGTATGGAATATCCTGCCCGCTTCCGGAATTGCCGGAACTGCTTCTGTTAAGATACTGTGTCAACTGCTCTTCGCTGACCCTGAGTTGTTTTCCGATTTTGGAAGATTCCAGCTCACCGCGCTTGATAAGTTCATAGACCGTTGTCTTTTTGATCTTCAGACGGTCTGCGACCTCCTGAGCTGTGTAAAGTTTATTCATCAATACCTACCATGACATTAGTAGCCTTGATCACTGCATAAGCATCAGAACCTACTTTCAGGTTTAATTCTTCAACTGCTGCACAGGAGATGGTTGCTGTGATAATGTTTCCACCGCCGATATCAATAGAAACGATGGAGTTTACAGCTCCGTTATTGATACTTACTACTTTCCCTTTTAACTGATTACGTGCACTTAATTTCATGATAATTACCTCACTGTTTATTATTTTTTTCTATAGATTTATCGTTACTGTTCACACTCCACTATCCCGCGAGGTGTTTTGGCATGGATATGCCAAAATCCCGAGACATACAAGCCAAAATTCCATTGCCACAGGCAATCTGGAATGAATTTTGGCTGCGTTACTGAGAACGGAGTGAACAGTAACGATTTATCTGATACCCGATCAAAGGCCGGAAAGTTGTTTTTGCCGGTAAAAATAAGGCTTTCGACCTTTTATCATTTACATGATAACATATACAAATAAAATTGACAAGAATACAAAAGTTTTGTACAATAGATACAAAAGGAAACAAAACTGAATAAAACAAAACGAAACTAAATGAAAGGCGGTAAAAATATGAGAAAGAAATTAATTGCAGCAATGATGGCAGGAGTACTGAGTGCAGGAATGTTCAGCACAGGAGTTTTCGCAGCAGATACAGATTTAAAAGGTGAAGTCAACACATTCATCGCAGCAAGCTTAAGCAATGCAATGGAAGAAATCCAGAAAGACTTCAATGAGACATATCCTGATGTTGAAATCCTCTACAATGCAGACAGCTCAGGTACATTACAGACACAGATCGAAGAAGGCGCACGCTGTGATATCTTTTTCTCAGCAGCTGATAAACAGATGAATGCTCTGATAGACGAAAATCTGGCTAAGAAAGATACTGTAGAAGATATCCTTGAGAACAAAGTCGTTCTGATCAAACCTAAGGATGGGGAAACAAAAGTTACAGGATTCGAGAACATCACAGATGCAGCCAACATCGCACTTGCAGGTGACAGCGTTCCTGTTGGACAGTATTCCAGAGAAATTTTCGACAATCTTGGAATTACAGATGAAGTAAATAAGATGGAAATCAATGAAGGTAAAAATGTATCTGAAGTTCTTGCTGCAGTAAGTGAAGGAAGTAATGAGATCGGTATCGTTTATGCTACAGATGCAGCTTCCGTTGCAGATAAAGTAGACGTTATCGCAGAAGCTCCGGCAGATGCACTGAAGACACCTGTTCGCTATCCGGTAGGCCTTATCGAAGACAAAGAGGCATCTGAAGATGATACAGCAGCTGCAGAAGCATTTCTTGAGTACATCAAATCTGATGACGCTATGAAAGTGTTTGAGAAATATGGCTTTACAGCATACAAAGCAGATGATGCTTCCGAAACAGATGATAAAGATGCAGAAACAACAGAAGAAACAGATGACACAGAAACAAATGCTGAGACAGAGACAACAGAGGAAGCTAAATAAGAATGAGTGAATTTCTGGCAGAAATAAACTGGAGTCCTTTATGGATTTCTCTGAAAACAGGTTTCGCGGCTACTGTGATCGCGTTCTTTCTGGGAATATTCTTTGCGAGACTGGTGATGAAGATGAAACCTGTTTCCAGAGGCATACTGGATGGTATCCTGACCATGCCTCTGGTACTTCCCCCAACAGTGGCCGGTTTCATTCTGCTTTTGCTGTTCAGTCTGAGACGTCCGTTTGGGGCATTTCTGCTGGATAATTTTGACATTAAGATCGTACAGACCTGGAAGGGCTGCGTGATCGCAGCATCTGTAATTGCGTTTCCACTGATGTATCGAAATGCACGCGCTGCATTTGAACAGGTGGATGTGAATCTGATCGCAGCAGGCAAGACACTTGGCATGAGTGACAGAAGAATCTTCTGGACAGTTGTCATGCCGACAGCAGGACCCGGAATCGCATCCGGTACAGTCCTTGCCTTTGCCAGAGCAATCGGAGAATACGGTGCTACATCCATGCTCGCAGGAAACATTCTTGGCAAGACCAGAACCGTTTCCGTTGCCATTGCTTCGGAGACTGCGGCAGGAAATTATGGCATGGCCGGTTTCTGGGTAGTTGTGATCTTGATCATTTCATTTGTGATCGTTGCGGCGATCAATATCGTTTCCGGTAAGGGAATGAAGATGGGCAGGTGGATGTAATGGCAATCAGTGTGGATATTGAGAAGAAACTTCATGGCTTCACTCTGAAAGTAAAGCTGGAGAGTGATGGTTCTCCAATGGGGATCCTTGGAGCATCCGGAAGCGGAAAAAGTATGACTCTGCGCTGTATTGCAGGAATCCAGACACCGGACTCAGGAAGAATTGTTGTAAATGATAAAGTTCTTTTTGATTCAGAAAAGAAAATCAATCTTAAACCGCAGGAGAGGAAGGTCGGCTATCTTTTTCAGAACTATGCACTTTTTCCTACCATGACTGTAGAGAAGAATATCGCATGCGGATACAGAGGGGATAAGAAACAGCTTAAGGCAAAAGTGGCAGATTACATAGAGCGTTATCAGCTTAACGGGCTGGAGAAGCGTTATCCGGGCCAGCTTTCCGGAGGTCAGCAGCAGCGTGTCGCACTGGCACGAATGATGATCGGAGAACCGGAAGTCATCCTTCTGGATGAACCGTTCTCAGCACTGGATGGATATCTGAAAGATATCATGCAGCGTGATATGCAGAACTTTCTTAATGAGTACACAGGTGATATGATTCTGGTCACTCACAGCCGTGATGAGGCTTACAAGTTCTGCGGACATCTGACAATTCTGGACAGCGGTCAGGCACTTACTACAGGAGAAACCAAGAAACTCTTTGAACGACCTGGTATTCTGCAGGCAGCCAGACTGACAGGGTGTAAAAATTTCTCAACTGTACAGAAAATGGGAAAACACAGTATTTATGCAGTGGACTGGGATCTGATGCTGCAGACCAAAGATGTGGTGCCGGATGATGTTACGCATGTGGGAATCCGCGGTCACTGGATGAAAGGTGCATCTGAAGGCGGAGAGAACCACATGGAAGTGGAAGTTGTGGAATATATTGAAACGACCTTTGAACATCAGTATTTACTGAAGAACAAGAAAGGCGGAGACTGTCAGCCGGTCTGGTGGATGTGTCCCAAAGGAAATTTTGAGGAAGATCCGCGTGCAAAAGTTCCGAAATATATTCATTTTCCGGAAGAGCATCTGATGCTGCTGAAAGAAGCGAAATAGAATATATAAGAAATAATAAAAAGCGTTGTATTTTCAACAGAGATTTCTGGTGAAGATATAACGCTTTTTTAACCGAATCAAGTAAGTCCCTGCGGAGCAGTTATTCGGTGTAGAATCGCGTAGCCACGTAGCTGTAAGAGTCTGCCGGTTTGATCACGCAGATGGATGTTATCAAATTGTCTGAGAAATCTATGACGGATGATTCTTAGAATATTTTATGTAGTCCACAACCATCATCGCCAGTTTAAATGTTAATGCATCCTCAAACGCACGGATATCCAGTCCGAATTTTCTCTGCAGCTTCTCAAAGCGGTACACCAGAGTATTTCTGTGTACATAAAGCTGTCTGGAAGTCTCGGAGAGATTCAGGTTATTTTCAAAGAAGGTACGGATGGTGATCAGGGTTTCTTCGTCAATAGAATCCAGAGTTTCCTCTTTGAAGATCTCGTCGATAAACATTTCACATATGGAAACAGGAAGCTGGTAGATTAGTCTGCCGATTCCAAGCTGGTTATATCCGAATACATTTTTATCTGCGTAGAAAATCTTGCCTACTTCAAGGGCTGTATGTGCTTCCTTGTATGCGTCTGGAAGCCTGGAAATATCCTCTGCCAGATTACTGTAGGCAACCCATGCGGAAGTCATTGCTTCTGTATTTAACATATCTACAAGCATATATGCAATTGATTCCAGATCCTCATAAGTTTCTGTAGACTGTAATTCTCTGATGATGATAATCCCTGTATCATCAATAGCTGTGATGAAATCTCTGGTACGGGCAGAGAAAATATTCCGGATCGTAGCGAGAGCGTTCTCATCCTTGGTCTGTTTGGTTTCCACAAGAAATACGGCACGCTGAACAGAAGTTGCAATGTGCAGTTTCTTGGCGCAGTTAAAGGCATCTACATCAGAATAACTACCAAGGAGAAGATTCTGCATAAAGGTATTCTTGTCGCTTTTCTCTGCATAGGCAGCCAGGAGACTCTGTACCTGGCATACAGCCAGCTCTCCGATGGTAGCAGTACTTTCTGCTTTTCCCCATACGATCAGAATATAGGAGATGGAATGGTTCTCCATGATCTTATACAGGCAGCAGCTTGTATTGGAAACACACAGGGCACTGCTTTGGCGAAATTCTTCCAGTTTTGATTCTGCAGGAAGTTTTTTATCACAGGTAGAGAGAAAGATATGGTTATCAGAATCCAGCAGACAGAAATCAATCTGGCTGATATTCTTCCAGTCTGTCAGGCATTTCTGTAAAATCTGTTGTATTTTCATTAGGTCAATCCTTTCTTTTGGGGTATGAGTCAGCTTATAGCAATCCTTGCAAATTGTCTGATCGAAGTAATCAGGCAGCCAATTCTATATTATAACATAAAAACCCGGGGAAAACTCCCCGGGTTTATTAAAGATTCCTGAAAATTAGTTGCAGATTGTAAGTTCTGTTTCTTTATCAAAGAAATGAGATTTTTCCATATCGAATGCGAATTTGATCGGATCACCGGTCTTAGCTGTTGTACGAGGATCAACTCGTGCTGTAACCTGAGTTCCGTTTACATCGAAGTATAAGAATACTTCAGCTCCGAGAAGCTCGTAAACTTTAACTACGGATGTCATCGGTGCGCTTGGAGAAGCTTCGATGAACATCTGGGAATCATGGATATCTTCCGGACGGATACCGAGAACAACTGTTTTACCTACATAGCCGCCATCTTTAAGAGCTTTTGCTTTAGCAGCTGGGATAACCAGTTCATGCTCGCCAACTTTAGCGATAAGGTTGCCACCTTTTTCGGAGATAACAGCGTCAAGGAAGTTCATCTGCGGAGATCCCATGAATCCTGCAACGAATAAGTTGCCTGGTTTCTGATACAGGTTCTGAGGTGTATCTACCTGCTGAACAACACCGTCTTTCATAACAACGATTCTGGTACCAAGAGTCATAGCCTCTGTCTGGTCATGTGTTACATAGATGATTGTAGCACCCAGTCTCTGGTGGATCTTGGAAATCTCGATACGCATCTGTACACGAAGTTTAGCATCCAGGTTGGAAAGAGGCTCATCCATAAGGAATACCTTAGGATTACGTACGATAGCACGTCCCATAGCAACACGCTGTCTCTGACCACCGGAAAGAGCCTTCGGTTTACGATCAAGAAGTTTCTCAAGGTCAAGGATTCTTGCAGCTTCACGAACTGCTTTATCAATCTGGTCTTTCGGAACTTTACGAAGTTTAAGTCCGAATGCCATGTTATCATATACTGTCATATGAGGATACAGAGCGTAGTTCTGGAATACCATTGCGATATCACGGTCTTTAGGCTCTACATCGTTCATAACTTTGTCACCAATCTTTAATGTACCGCCGGAAATTTCTTCCAGACCGGCAATCATACGAAGTGTAGTAGATTTACCACATCCTGAAGGTCCTACGAAAATGATGAATTCTTTATCTTCGATCTCCAGATTGAAATCTTTAACTGCCTGGAAACCATTTGGGTAAGTTTTGTTAATGTGCTGTAATGATAAGCTTGCCATGATTATTATTCCTCCAAAATTATTTCATATTGTTTTTGCTGATTGATTACTCGTTTTTTTCATCTGTAGACAGTATAGCGAAAAGGAGGGGGGATGGCTAGGGAAGAATCGTACAAAGATTTTTTTCGTTTCTTGTCATTCTGACGAAAAGCCGGAATCAGTATTCGGGGATTCCGTCAAACTGTCAAAAGGCATGAGAAAAACGCAGGACAAAATGACGAAATTCTGTCTGCGTTTCTCAAAATTGGAGTTAAAATATGGTTCTTTTTTACTACCTGTTACTCAAAGTATATATAAGATTATGGTTTGGCTGAATCAAGTCAAAAATCTCTGACAATATGAAGGAACGGATGAGAAGACACGAATATCGGGCTAAAATTACAGGAGGATCAGAGAAGGCAAATCATCAGGAAGCATTTTGCGCAAATTCTGTGTTGACCAGTTCTGCATACGGTGTACGTTCTTTCAGTTCACCTGCATCTTCCAGGATATCCTGCAGCAGTTCAAAACCATCCTGCCCGAACACCAGATTTTCTTTCCAGGTGTCCTGATCGTAATAACGTTTTACAATGGCTGTGATGGTATCCAGATCTGTTTCAGGGAACTGTGGCTCGATTACTTCTGCAATCTCCTCTGGAGTATGGCTCTGAACGTAGTCCATACCTTTCTGCAGAGCATCAGTGAATTTCTGCATGATATCAGGATTTTTTTCCATATAGCTGGTTTTGGCACTGTAGGAGGTATAAGGCACATAGCCGGAGTCAACACCAAGGGATGCTACGACATACCCAGCGCCCTGCTTTTCAAGAGCAGTAGCAGACGGCTCAAATTCTACAGTGAAATCTGCCGAATCATCTCCTGTAAAAGCAGCCGCAGTAGCGCCGAAGTCAATGCTCTGGTCAATAGACAGATCTTTCTGAGGGTCAAGGCCATTCTGCTTCAGAATATATTCAAATACCATTTCCGGCATGCCACCTTTGCGTCCGCCAAGAACTTTCCTGCCCTTCAGATCTTCCCATTTAAAATCCGGCATTTCTTCTCTTGCCACAAGGAAATTTCCGGCCCGTTGGGTAAGCTGTGCAAAGTTTACAACAGGATCAGTAGCTCCTTCCTGATAGGCATAGATAGATGCTTCTGCTCCCATAAATCCGATATCCGCCTCGCCGGATATGACGGCAGTCATAGTTTTATCTGCCCCAAAGCCAGTTATAAGCGTCATATCAAGCCCCTCATCTTTAAAATATCCCTCTTCGATTGCCACATACTGCGGTGCATAAAAGATGGAATGGGCTACTTCATTTAAGGTAACTTTTGCAAGCTTCGCCTCATCTTTCTTTGCAGCAAATACTCCCAGCGGCAGTGCAGTCACCGCCAGAACGACTGCTGTCGCCAGTGAAATCCATTTTTTATTTTTCATGCAGATACTCCTTTACCGACTTCTTCTGTTAGAGTATGCATAATTAATTAATTGGTGACCAGGGGGGACATACAAAGTATCGCAAAACACAGCCTCCATGATTCCTTTTGTTAGGATATGCCCCCAAAATCAACTGCTAATCACGATCAACTTTCCCATTAGTTAAAAAATATGAATTTTATTTAACAACAATTCAATTGTGTCCAATTTCCAATCATGCTATGATTTAATCACAAAAGCTTTTGAAATTTCAATCAGGAGAGAATTAGGATGAATATTGGAAGTGTGATAAAAAAATATAGAAAAGTGTCTGGTTTCACCCAGGAGGAAATGGCAAACCGCTTAGGAGTAACTACCCCAGCGGTGAATAAATGGGAGAACGGGAACTCCAATCCAGATATTGAACTGTTAGCACCTATTGCAAGGCTGCTACATATTTCCCTTGATACCCTATTGTCTTTTCATGAAAATCTGACAGACGTTGAAATTACAGAACTTATTCAAGAAATGGACAAAATGTTTTCGGTAGAAGGTTACGAAAAAACCTATCAATGGGCAGTAAATATCATAAAAGATTACCCTAACTGCAACATGCTAATCTGGCAGGTGGCGGTGATGCTTGACTCGCGAAGAATCATAGGTCAGTGTGAGCACCCCGATAAGTACGACGAACAGATTAATTTCTGGTACGAAATAGCACTAAATGACAAGGATGAAAAAATCCAGCACCATGCGGCAGATTCTCTGTTCGGATTCTACTTGCGAAAAGGGAATTATGAAATGGCAGAAAAATATCTGAATTATTTTTCCGACTATGATCCCATGAAAAAACTAAAACTTGGACAATTATACATGGAACAGGAAAAAACAGAAGAAGCATATGAAAAGCTGGAAAATATAATTCTTTCAGAGTATACTACTTTGAATCTTGCCTTTGGCATGATGATCACAAAAGCTCTTGACAAGAAAGATCATAAATCCGCAAGGTTCCTGGCCGAGAAAATGTGTGCATTAGCAGGTGTTTTTGAGATGGGAAAATACAGTGAATGCGCAACAATGTTTAATGTTGTGGTAGCAGAACAAAATGTAGAAGGTACTTTTAATGTAGTAAAACAACTGCTGGAAAATGTCGATACAATCTGTGATTTTCAGAAATCAAGATTATATAAACATATAAAATTTCAAGACGCAGAAAATCCATATGCTGAAGAAATGAAAAAAGAACTGATTGCAGGCTTCCAAAATGAAGAAGACTTTGCTTATATGAAAGGCTATAAACCCTGGAAAAAACTATTAGCAAAGTATTGATTCTGATTATGTTTATTGCAAAATAAAAAGCTCTATCCATTCGGAACAGAGCATTTATAGATGAAAGAAATTATTTGGCAGGCGTCGCGGCTCCTGCATCTCTTTTAACACCTCAAATAATCTTAGATTTATAATAACCGGAACCTACCAACTTGTAAACAATAAATATACTATCATGTGAACAGTAACTTTCTTTGACAGAACACATTACAAAGATAAAAATAGATATTGACAAGGAGTAATTGAACCAGTATTATATAAGTACAAAGAAGTCTTTTTCCGGAGTGAGAAAGATATTATTACTTATTCAAAGGAAAGGGGCTCTGGACGAGTTCCTTTTTACATTTCATAAAACTTGATTGTAAAACATATACTATGAACACAAAGTAGCTCTGGATAGGATATTCAGAGTTGTAAAAACGGCGGAAATATCATTGCTGGTATTTCCGCCACTTCTTTTATAGATTCTCCGCGCTATTTAAAGTGATTTTTGTAAGCATCTTATCATCTGTGCTGTCTTTTTTCTCTGCAAATGCTGTCACAGGAAGTGAAGTCACAGCAAGCACAACGGCAGCTGCCAGCGTGATCCATTTTTTATTTTTCATGCAGATACTCCTTTAACAACCGTAGCAAGAATTCCCTCACCTCTATAGGGACGCCACTGAAAAAGTCTTTATTTTGCATAAAGCAGTACAATATAAAGTGTTTTTATTTGTTTTAATCTACTATATAATGTGTATAAAAATAGTTTTTCAGTGGCGTCCTATAGGTGATGGGATGAATTGCACAT
>NZ_JBWJVQ010000167.1:0-6462 GCF_056339875.1 Blautia sp. ZXY-1-C6 | reverse complement strand
CAGCTACTTCAGCAGGATGTTCTGCCATGATCGGGCGGCCTCCGGCCGCCAAAATAATATTCGCACAGTCATGAATAGAAATCGGATTAGTGATGCAATGAATCAGCGGCTGTACTGCTCTGGTCAATTGTCTGGGATTTGTCTGATTTACGGTCATATACTTTTGCTCCAAGGCTTTGTTGAAATTTGGCAAGCATTCCTGCGTGACTTAATGCTTTCAGGAAGAAGTAGGCAATGGTGCCGCCCATGCAGGTTGCTGCCAGAAACATTGGTGTATAGAAAAATGCGTTCAGTCCGCTTCTGCCCATAAGAAATGCCATTACAGGATAGGAAACCAGAGAGCCGATGATACCGGTTCCGAAGATTTCACCGATTACTGCGCAGATAATCTTTCCATGAGAAGCGCGGTAGAAAACGCCTGATAAAAATGCGCCGAATACGGCACCTGTCAGTGCAAGTGGCGGGATACCCATAAACATCATTCGGATGATTCCGATGAGAGTGGCACAAAGTAGTGAATACCACGGTCCCAGAAGTACGGAACAGACGATGTTTATCAGGTGTGCAGTAGGGCACATACCCTCGATTCTCAGAATAGGTGAGATGACAACGCCGATGGCAACCATCATGGCGAGCATGACCATTCTGAGTGTTTTTGATCTGTCTGTGTTCATAATAATGAACCTCCTTGAAATGAAGATTTGGTCTGCCGAAGCAGACATTATCAGTTGTGCAGGAAGCAGATAAAATCCTGCAAAAAAATCTGCCGGAATAACACACTGGCAGATTTTAATATACAAATACAGTCCCTACGCTGGCATTATCCATATCAGGTGCGGTCGAAGATCTATCTTCCTCTCAGCCTGTCCCACAGGCTCCCGTTGTTATTATCCATTATGCAGATTTTCTTTTGTTAGAGCGTATTTGAAAAATGCTTTACGCAAGATGTGCGTTACAATTTTCAAACACGCTTTAGAGTAACACAAGCTTTTGGAAAAGTCAATGGGATGTAAAAGCAGGGTAAATTTTCTACAGTAAATTTGTTACTGTTCACACGCCACTGTCCCGCGAGGTGTTTTGGCATGAATATGCCAAAATCCCGAGACATACAAGCCAAAATTCCATTGCCGCAGGCAATCTGGAATGAATTTTGGCTACGTTACTGTGAACGGAGTGAACAGTAACGTAAATTTACACTACCTAATATTATTTTTAAGTTGACTTTTTATTTTTTTCAGCATATACTAACAGTAGCTAAGGAATGTGACGAGATTCCATGAAGCGAACTAAAGAAACAAAAGCCCTCAGAGTTGCAGCTCTGAGGGCTTTCTTGCTCGTTACGGTGAGCTGTTCCGTTTAGGCTGTTGCTGTCTAGTGTCTGCCGTCCAGCCATTTGCATATGTAGTAGCTAACTACGCCTGCTAAAACAGAGACAAGAAATGTGACGAGAATTTCTTCCATGAAACTCACCTCCTTTCTGCTGGAGGTTCGACAGCTCTTATAGTATATCATGGCTTAGGACGAATTGAAATAAAAAATCTATTTGTACTAAAACGATTGTCCGTGCTATGATTAACAGGTAGATGACAGACAGCATATGATAAAAAGAAGCTGTCTGCATGGACAGAAAGGCAGGTTAAATCTGATGAAACAGGAAAATTACATAAAGGGTATGATAATGATCATCCTGTCGGCGTTTTTCTTTGCTTGTATGAATGTGAGTGTGCGTCTGGCAGGTGATCTGCCGTCTGTGGAGAAGAGTTTCTTCCGGAATCTGGTGGCGGCGGTGTTTGCAGCGGTGATTCTCTGTAAAAATCGTACAGTGCCGAAGGTGGATAAGAAATACTGGGGACCGTTGATCCTGCGTTGTGTGTGCGGGACACTGGGGATTCTGTGTAACTTTTACGCAATCGATCATCTTCTGGTGGCAGATGCATCGATTCTGAATAAGTTATCTCCGTTTTTTGCGATTATTTTTTCATTCCTTTTGTTAAAGGAAAAGATCAGACCGGCGCAGGCTGCGTGTGTTGCGCTGGCATTTATCGGATGTTTATTTGTAGTGAAACCGGGATTTCAGAATGCGGCACTTGTTCCGGCACTGATTGGAGTCTGCGGTGGACTGGGAGCAGGAATTGCGTATACGATGGTGCGTGTACTGGGAACTCACGGAGTGAAGGGACCGGTTATCGTGTTTTATTTTTCATTTTTCTCCTGCTTGTCGGTTGTACCCTGGATGTTGTTCCATTTCACACCCATGAGTATGAAGCAGCTTGTGACATTGCTGATGGCAGGATTATTCGCAGCGGGCGGACAGTTTACGATTACGGCTGCATACACCTATGCACCTGCAGGGAAGATTTCCATCTTTGATTATTCGCAGATTATTTTTGCCACGATGCTGGGATTTGTCCTGTTTGGAGAGATTCCGGATAAGTACAGCTTTACAGGATATGTGCTGATTATTCTGGCATCATTGGGTACCTTTCTTTATAATATGAGGGTAGCTAAGGCTGGTAAATGAAGAAAAAGTAAAAAAGGATTTTTCTGATTTTATCCAGTAAGTCTGATGAAATCAGATCAGTATATAGAATTATCGGATTGTAAACTATAAAATAAAAAAAGTTGTCAATAAAAACGCTTTGTGTTAAAGTATCCAATATGTTAAAAAATTAAGGAGAAAGGTGCACAAAGATGTCTTTTATAAAAAATATTCCACTACGCCCTCACCATGGAATGTGCCTTGCATATTTCAAGGGTGAGGGATATAGTAACGGGTTTTCCGCACATATGCAGGAAATGCTGGATATTTTCCAGAAGGGAGCGAAGATACAGCTTCATGCAGATACAGACGAGATCTGTTCTGCCTGTCCCAATAATGAAAAAGGATGCTGTTCTTCCTTTTCACTTGTAGAAGCATACGACAATGCAGTGCTGGAACTGTGCGGTCTGGAAAATGGACAGATTATGGAATTTGATGATTTTACAGATGTTGTTCAAAAGAAAATCCTGGCATCAGGAAAGAGGAAAGAAATCTGTGGGAATTGTCAGTGGAACTCCATCTGTGAAAGTCAGAAGAGCAGATGGGAGAAATGCTAAGAAAAATAGAGTAACAGAATGAATAGCGTTCCGGTACAGAACAGAAGCTATGAATAAAAAAGTCAAATGCGCAAATAGTGCAGTGAAAGGACGTAACGATAAAAATGGAAAATACAGAATCACGTTTATATTTCGCCAGTGACTACATGGAGGGTGCACATCCTGCGATCATGAAAAAGCTGATGGAGACGAACCTGGAGAAAACAGTGGGCTATGGTCAGGATCCATATACAGAAGATGCGAAAGAAAAGATCAGAAAAGCCTGCAATGCACCGGAGGCAGAAGTATTCCTGTTGGTTGGCGGAACACAGACCAATGCCACAGTAATCGATGCACTTTTGAAATCCTATCAGGGAGTTGTGGCTGCGGATACAGGGCATATTGCAACTCATGAATCAGGTGCCATTGAATTTGGCGGACATAAGGTTCTGACAGTACCGCAGAAAGATGGAAAAATCTCTGCACAGCAGATTGAGAAGCTGATGAAGGATTTCTATGATGATGCCAATTATGAGCATATGGTAATGCCCGGGATGGTATATATTTCCCAGCCAACAGAATATGGTACCCTGTATTCCAGAGAGGAATTAGCAGTTCTCAGCAAAGTCTGCCGGGAAAATCATCTTCCTCTTTATGTAGATGGTGCCCGTCTTGCCTATGCACTGGCAAGCCCGGAGAATGATGTGACTTTGACTGATCTGGCAGAACTTTGCGATGTATTTTACATTGGAGGAACCAAATGCGGAGCATTGTTTGGAGAAGCAGTGGTTATACCGCAGAAAGGACGGATTCCTCATTTCTTTACGATCATCAAGCAGCACGGAGCACTGCTTGCCAAGGGACGGATCGCAGGGATTCAGTTTGGTGAGCTGTTTACGGACGGGCTGTACCAGCGCATCGGAAAACCAGCAATGGAAGCTGCAGAGCAGATTAAGGCTGCACTGAAGAAGTATGGATATCAGCTTTCTCTAGATACGCCCACCAATCAGATATTCTGCATTGTGTCCAATGAGGTAATGAAAAAAATAGCCCAAGATGTGGAGTTCGGATTCTGGGAGAAGTATGATGAGACACACTCTGTGATCCGCTTTGCCACAAGCTGGGCTACTACTATGGAAGATACACAGAAACTGATTCAGATTCTGGAAAAAAATAAATAAGAGAAAAAATCAATAGTCAGTTGATTCAGGCAGTATCAGGGCAATGGTACTGCCTTTTTCGCTGCTCTGGGTTACTTTTACCTGGCCGTTGTGCTGTCTGGCAATCTCGCTTACAAGAGCAAGCCCCAGACCTGCACCGCCCATGGCGCGGCTGCGGGATTTGTCCACACGGTAGAAGGGATCAAAGATTTTTTCCTGATTTTCAGGGGAGATACCGATGCCTGTGTCAGTTACCTCCAGGACTGCAGATTCTGCAGAATGAATGTTTACAGTAACGGAACCGGAAGGCCGGTTATATTTGATCGCATTTTCAACCAGATTATAGACTGCCCGGTACAGAAGGATATAGCTGCCTGTAACAGTACAGTCACCTTCTGTCTGAATAAGCCGGATCTGATGCTTGTCTGCAACCGGATCCAGATCGCAGAAAACTTCTTCTGTGAGTGCTGCAAGGGAAATTGTGTCAGAACGCTCTACAGTCTGAAGGCCTGTCATGTCCAACAGGATTTCCGCAAGATGGGAAAGCCGGCCGATCTGTTCCTGAAGCATAGTGAAAAGTCTGTCGTATTCCTGGGGTGTGTGTTCCGGTTTTTTGTAAAAAACTTCCAGATTTGTCTGCATTACAGCTAAGGGTGTGCGAAGCTCATGTGCTGCACTTGCCACAAACTGCTTTTGTGCAGAGAAGGCATTATCCAGGCGGGCAAGCATGTCATTAAAGGATCTGGTCAGACGTGAGATCTCATCCTCTGAGAGTGGGACTTCCAGTGGTTCAGACAGATTCTGTGCCTGTACCTGGCTGATTTTGTCACTGAATCTGCGCAGGGGGGTCAGGGCTCTTCTGGTGACAAACCAGGTACAGATACTGCTGAGAAGAATAATGATACCTGTGGCAATCATGCTTTGGAACAGAAAATTATTTTTGGTATTCTGGATCTGGTTTTCCAGATCAGGGATGAGGATTTTTGGATCTACATTGATGGAGATCGGGTTTGAGTTGTCGGGGGTGACCAGAACCACATAGTCGGAAATCCCTTCCAGACCGGTCACAGCAGAACGGCTGATGAAGAAATACATCAGTGCACAGGCTGTGATAACCAGCCCGGAGATCAGCAATGTGAGTCGCCACTGGAGGGAGAGCCTGCGGGGGGAAAGTTTTTCTGAATAAAATTTCATAGATAAATCCTTTCGTTTCATTATAATGACATAGTAGTATTTGAAATCTGAAAATATTTATTGTACAGATATGAATGATTTTTATTCTTCCAGAATATATCCCTGTCCAATCTTATTTTGTATAGGATCATATCCAAGGGCAGTTCGCAGTTTTTTTCTTAAAGAAGAAATATGCACCCGGATGGAATTACTGAAGCTGTTCACGCTGCCGTCCCAGAGATGCTCGATCATTTCCTCAGGGCTGATGATCCGGTTGCGGTGAAGCAGAAAATATTCCAGAAGTGCGCTTTCTTTCCTGGTGAGAGCCAGAGGCGTGCCATCTACACTGGCTTCTCTTGTACGTGTGTCAAAGGTAATGCGGCTGCATCTCAGGCAGACATCCTCCTGGATAAATTTGCGTCGGGTAAGGCTGCGGATGCGGGCTTCCAGCTCTTCGAAATGAAATGGCTTGGTGAGGTAATCGTTGGCTCCCAGATCCAGCCCCTCTACCTTATCCTGGATCTGTACTCTTGCGGAGAGTATGAGAACAGGAGTATTGGTATTGAAGGTACGGAACTGACGCAGGATTTCCAGACCGTCAATTCCCGGCAGGTTCAGATCCAGAAGGATCAGGTCGTAATTCTCTGTCATACATAATTCCAGTCCCTCTTCTCCGTCAAAGCAGGTATCTGTTTCGTATCCGTCCATGCGGAGCCCCTCTGCCATGGAACGGCAGAGCTGTTCTTCATCTTCTATAATTAAAATGTGCATGATAGTCTCCTTTTTGAATTTCTAGATTTATAGTTTTATCATAGCACACGAAGTATAAAATTCGTGTAAAAAAAGAAAATGTTTCATATTAAAATATCCGATTACAAAGTTCTTTTAACAACCGTAGCAAGAATTCCCTCACCTCTATAGGGACGCCGCTGAAAAACTGTTTTTTCATACTATATACAGTGTCTCAAAGTTGATTGATGTACTTTATTTTGTGTTAATTTATACGCAAAAAGGACTTTTTCAGTGGCCTTCTATAGGTGATGGGATGAATTGC
>NZ_JBWJVQ010000166.1:0-6657 GCF_056339875.1 Blautia sp. ZXY-1-C6 | reverse complement strand
TTAGACTGCATCTGTGACGAATTCTGTGCATCCATAATCTCATTCCGCACAGAAGACATCTCATGGTCAAGAGCATTAATGGCATCTGCTGCCTTGCTCAGACGTTCTGCCACATGCTCCGGCATATCCCCTTTATATTTATATTCCAGGGAACGCTCGATCGTCGCCCAGAAGTTCATAGCCATTGTACGGATCTGTATCTCCGCCTGCAGCTTCTTTGGCCCTTTGATCGTATCCACTGTATAATAAATAATCAGATGATAACTTCTGTAACCACTCTGTTTAATATGCTTCAGATAATTCTTCTCACTCTTTATAACCATATCGCTTCTCTTCTGGATCAGGGAAGCAACCGTCTCTATATCCTCCTCAAACTGGCAGATAATACGAACACCGGCAATATCCTCCAGTTCTTCTTCCATTCTCTCCATAGGAATATGCTTGCGCTGCATTTTCTCAAGAATACTGCTCACGCTCTTAACCCTGCCCTCCACCTGCTCAATCGGGCAGTAAACATCATTCTCTTTACATTCATCAATAATGTGATTGAATTTCACTTCCAGCTCTCTCACAGCCAGTTCATACGGGCACAAAATGCTTCTCCATAACTGTATTTCCATTTTCACTCGCTCCTTGCATTTCATACATTTTGTTATTATAGCATAGATTTTGAAAAATATCTCGCTAATATGAATAGTTTCTGTTTTTTTTAGAAATGCGGTTACTGTTCACACACCACTATCCCGCGAGGTGTTTTGGCATGAATATGCCAAAATCCCGAGACATACAAGCCAAAATTCCATTGCCACAGGCAATCTGGAATGAATTTTGGCTACATTACTGTGAACGGAGTGAACAGTAACGAAATGCTTAGTTCCGCATTCTGATACAGTATATGCAAAGCACCGGACATATAGAACATTCAAAAAAGCACCCCTGCCGCCAAAGCGCAACAGGGATGCTTCCAACATCACTCTTTAAGAGCCTCCAGAACTTTCACCAGATACTTCCAGACTCTCTCTGTAGAAGAAATACTAAGCACCTCTTCAGACGTATGAATATCCTTCATATCAGGTCCCAGAGACACACAGTCAAGTCCTTCCATCTTCTTATAGAAAAGTCCACACTCAAGTCCTGCATGGATTGCCACCACATTCGGTTTCTGTCCATACATTTCCTCATATACTTCCACCATCTTATCACGAAGCGGTGAATCCTTGCGATACTCCCACGCAGGATAAACGCCCTGTCTCTCATACTCTCCGCCAAGGAACTCTGTCAGATAGGCAATCTTGTCAGAAAGGGAATCTCTGGCTGTCTCCACAGAACTTCTGATACTGGAGCTTCCCATTACCTCATTCTCAGAAGTCTTCAGAATACCGATATTCGTAGAAGTCTCTACCAGTCCTTTGATCGTTCCGCTCATTTTCTGAACACCATAAGGTACATTTACAAGGAAGAAAATTACTTTTTCTTTACTTGTGGGATGAAAAACCCTTACTTCCTGTTTTCCCTCATCTTCAACAGTTACTGTGATACCCTCATCAGTTCCTGCATACTCTTCTCTCCATGCTCCCTGCACAGAAGCCGCATATTCTCTGACAGCATCTGTATTTTCTTCAAGAACAAGGATTTCTGCTGTAGCCTCCCTTGTAATGGCATTATCTTTCTGTCCGCCCTGCACACTGATCAGTTCAAAATCTGTTTTCTCATCCAGACCATGGAGAAATTTTCCGAGAAGAGAATTTGCGTTTGCACGATTCTTGTCAATCTCAGCTCCGGAATGACCGCCCATCAGTCCGCTGATCTTAACTGTCAGCTTCTCTCCCTCTGCATCCAGTCTTGCCACTGGAATATGGCTGACTCCGGAAAGTCCGCCTGCACAGCTGATCCAGAGGCTTCCTTCTGCTTCAGAATCCAGATTGATAAATCTTCTTCCTTTTAATACACTGCAGTCAAATCCAACTGCACCCAGAAGACCGATTTCCTCATCTACAGTAATAAACACTTCAAGCGGCGGATGAGCAATTGTATCACTTTCCAGAAGTGCAAGACCATAAGCAACAGCAATTCCGTCATCACCACCAAGGGTTGTTCCGTTTGCAGATACATAGTCACCTTCTACAGAAAGATTTAATCCGTCTTTTGTAAAATCATGCTCTACATCCGGACGTTTCTCACATACCATATCCATATGTCCCTGAATGATCACTACAGGAGCATTCTCGTATCCCGCTGTGCCCGATTTATAAATAACCACATTATTCATCTCATCCTGAACATATTTCAGATCATGATCCTTTGCAAACTGAACCAGATAGTCGCTGATCTGCTTTGTATTTCCTGAGCCATGAGGAATTTTGCATATCTCCTCAAAATAATGGAACACTCTTTTGGGTTCACAATTCTCTAAAACTGCCATAATTATATTACCTCCAAAAATCACAAATTTGTCTTATAATATACCATTGTTTTCCCGATATACGACAAATTTTCCAGATATATTTTACCCAAATACTATAGCATTTATTTTCATTCTGCGCCATATAAATTTTATAAAGAATGGCAAACAATTGCAAAGAGGTTGTTGTATGTCCAAAAACACCATACTCACCGGTGGTATTTGTTTTCTTCTTGTCTTTCTTCTGCTGCATCCTGCTGAAAGTCTGTCCTGTGCCAGAGCCGGAATGACTCTGTGGCTGAATACATTAATCCCAACGCTTCTCCCATTTATTATTCTCACAGGAATGCTTACACATACCGGTCATATCCGGAAACTTCTCCTGCCATTTGAATCATTCTTTCATATTTTTCCGGGTGTCAGCATCTGGGGTGGTTATGTTTTCGTTCTCGGAATGCTGTGCGGTTATCCTCTGGGAGCCAAACTTGCCTCTGATCTGTATGGATTACATAAAATCAGCAAAAAAGAAGCTCTTTATCTCACTACCTTCTGTAACAATCCAAGCCCTGCCTTTATCATTACCTATCTCTGTAAGTCCTGTCTTAAGGATACAGTACCTGCCAGCATGGTCTTTGCGAGTATTTTTTCAGCAAATCTGATATGTATGCTGTTCTTTCGTTTTTTTGTGTACCAAAATGCCACCATCTCAGATTCCCCAGGATTTTCACCCGAGATTTCTTCTCGAAAAAATATACTTGATTTTTCTATAATGAACGGTTTTGAAACCATTACACGTCTCGGAGGATATATTCTATTGTTCTCCATTCTGGCAGGATGTATCAGATATTATGCGCCTTTTCCACTTCTCTATCAATACCTGCTGCTCGGATTTACAGAGATCACTTCCGGACTTTCTCTTATTTCAGTTTCCGGACTGCCATACATGACTCGTATACTTTTGTCCGCTGCAGCCACCGCATCCGGCGGTCTGTGCATCCTTGCTCAGACAAAAGGTGTTCTCCACCACGACCTCAGCATTCTGCCTTATTTTATTTCCAAGTGTATCTGTACATTCCTTACAGCAGGTATTCTTTACTGTCTGATTTCCTATCTGTGAAAATAAATTCTTTCCGGGAACTGTCATCATTTCATTATACAAAATCAGGGCAGGAAATTTTCCTGCCCCTTGTTTTCTCATCTTCTATATTTATAACTGATTTATTTTTAGTTCTCTCCCAGATCATCTAACAGATCGTCATCATCATCTTTCGCTCCGTCATTATCATGATAAGAGCCTGTAATTGCTGCAGCCTGTGCTGTCTGAGGTGCAAGTTCCTGACGATTGTGGTTTACAACATCAAGACAGCTCTGCAGGGAATCAATAAATGTTTTGTATTTCACACCTGCATCCTCTAATGTTGTATTAAGCACACTGCCAATATTGGCCATCATATCATCTGTATAGGTGATCGCGCTGAGACGAATGCTGTTTGCATCCTGTGTTGCAGAATCCAGAATCTCCTGTGCCTGTTTGTTAGCTGCATTGATCGTATCATTTGCCTGTGCATATGCTTTCTGCATAATCTCATGCTGTGTTACCAGTTCCTGTGCTCTTGCCTGTGCATCTGCGATCAGTGCATCTGCCTTAGTCTGAGCATCCTCAAGGATAGCGTCCTTATTGTTAATGATCTTCTGATAACGTTTAATCTCATCCGGAGTTTTCAGGCGGAGTTCTCTCAGAAGTTCCTCAATTTCTTCTTTATTTACCACAATCTTAGTAGTTGACAGTGGCTGGAATTTACAGCTGTCCACATATTCCTCAATCTCACCGATAATCTGTTCAATTCTGCTGCTCATAGTATATACACTCCTTATTTTCTATTTCTGTTACTGTACGCTCTATGTGAACAATAACTTATTTGTTGTCTGCTGTAAGACGAATCTTCTCAATAACTGCATCCGTTATCTCGGACGGTGCAAACTTACTCAGGTCGCCTCCAAAATGTGCAACTTCCTTCAATATTGTAGAACTCAGGTATGCATATTCCAGACTTGTAGTCAGAAATACAGTATCTACATCCGGTGCAAGTACACGATTGGTCTGAGCCATCTGGAGCTCATACTCAAAATCTGTAACTGCGCGAAGTCCACGTATGATCACCTGAGCGTGATTCTCTCTGGCAAAATTCACAGACAATCCCTCAAATGGTTTTACCTCGACATTAGGAACGTCCTGAGTCGCCTTTTCTAATATATTAACACGTTCCTGCACAGAAAACAACGGACTTTTTGAAGAATTATGTAAAACGCCCACTATCACTTTGTCAAAAGAAACTGCTGCTCTCCGGATCACATCAAGATGTCCATAGGTAGCCGGATCAAAGCTGCCGGGATATACTGCTATTTTCATTTATTTTTACTCTCTCTTTCCTCTGGCACATACACATATGCATAACAACACGAATGCTGCCTGCAGGCAGCAATTTTATGATAATTTCAGGAAGCAATGTATTCATTCTGAAATTATTATAGTTAATTATGCACGTTCTAAAAATACATGCTTATTTGTTTTATACTCTTTCGAACGCAGCTGCCTGTAACCGAGAGATTCCACATAACTGAAATCCGTCTGAAGATCCGCTTCCACAATAATAAGTGTATTCTTATCTGCAACTGTGCTGTCTTTCAGATATTCCAGCACCTGTCTTTCCAGTTCATTATTATATGGGGGATCCATAAAAATAATGTCAAAAACACCTTTTCCCTCAAGGGAACGCAATGCCTGCAACACGTCCATGTTCAGCAGTTTACCATCTTCTGCCAGTTTTGTAAATGCAAGATTTTCTCTGATGCATGCAGCAGCTTTTGGATTCTTCTCCACAAACACTGCATAAGAAGCCCCTCTGCTCAGAGCTTCGATTCCGATCCCGCCACTTCCGGAAAAAAGATCCAGGAAACGGCATTCCAAAAGCTCCGGCTGAAGTATATTAAATAATGTTTCTTTGATTCTGTCAGTAGTAGGTCTTGTGTCTATCCCCGGAATTGTTTTCAAATTAAGCCTTCTGGCTTTACCTGCGATCACTCTCATTTCAGATTCAGTCTCCAATCCAGGTCTCCTCTTGCAAGCCCTAAAATAAGAAGTTCTGCTGTGGCAATATTTGTCGCTACAGGAATATTGTACTGGTCGCATCTTCTCACGATGCTTGTGATATCCGGTTCTTTAGGATCGATCATGACCGGATTGTAGAACAGAATGACCATATCAAGATCCTGACGCTCTACCATCTCCATAAACTGCTTGTCTCCACCAATACTGCCGGCAAGGAATTTATGCACATGAAGGCTTGTCGCTTCTTCTATTCTCCGTCCGGTTGTACCTGTGGCATAGACCTCATGTTTGGCAAGTATATTCTTATAAGCGATGCAGAAATCTTCTATCAGTACTTTTTTACTGTTATGTGCGATTATACCTAAGTTCATAGTTTCTCCTCTCCGTTTCTCCTATTTATTTTGCGGATTTTATCTTTTATCCACAATCCTAACTGTAATTATAACAAAGCACTAAATAAAACGCAATTAAAACTTAAAAAATATACATAATTCATAATTTATTAATATTTTTCTTACAGTCATCATGCAAGTTTTCCTGTTTCCATGCTCTTCCTGTCCATGCGAAAACTTCCAGTGTATTATTTCTACATCTTCATATACTAGCATTGCAACACAAAGATACTTTCAAAAGAAAACAACAACCAAGGAGGAAATTGATATGTCAAACACAAAATCTTCTAACCAGACAGCTGTACCGGAAGCAAAAGGTGCGTTAGACCGTTTCAAATTCGAGGTTGCAAATGAATTAGGCGTACCGCTTACAGACGGGTACAACGGTAACCTGACTTCTAAACAGAATGGTTCTGTCGGAGGTTATATGGTCAAGAAAATAGTATCAGAACAACCGCTGAATTTCAATTCTATATTTTATATCATTCCCAGAGTCATTGTCAACTACAGAACAACATTCCCAGGTATTTGTTACTGTTTACGCACCACTATCCCGAGACATATAACCCCCGAAATAATTGTATTATGGCCTTTATTCTCGGCCGGTCTTATGATAAGATTCTCCGACATTTCCGGAACCGGAACTTGGTGTTCGCTGTCCCAGAGTGATCATATGTAATCGTCTGGACGCAGTGCGTGAGTCTAATGCGATTGGAGTATCAAGGATAGCAGGAATTTATGCAGGATTATGGCAT
>NZ_JBWJVQ010000165.1:0-15915 GCF_056339875.1 Blautia sp. ZXY-1-C6 | reverse complement strand
CATTATATGTTCTGGATCGTCTAATGTTTTCAATTTTTCTGACTGCGTTAAACCGGAAATAACGCCTGCTAACATGCAATCACTATGAAGGAATACAGCATCAATATCTTCATTTGTTGTAAGGATATCATTCATAGCAGCCATAGATGATTCTGAAGACCAATCACAAGGATTATCTCTGATATCATCCAATCCATATTCTTCTACACCCTCTGCAAATCCTGTTGTTCTATCATCTGCAGAAGCAGTTCCTAAAGTCCCCTGCATTGTTGTTACTGTTGCACCTTCTCCAGCATTATCCGCAATATATTCTGCCGCCAGTTTACCCATTGCCACATCATCAATAAGCGCACTATAGTCAACTGTACAATCTCCATTGATAGCTCTTCCTACCGCTATAGCCGTAACTCCCGCTTCATTGCATGCTTTTACGGCAGGTGCAACAGCATTACTATCTGCTGCCTGAATTAAAACAACATCTACTCCTTTTTCAATAAAGTCATAAATCTGATTGCACTGATTCTCAACATCGCCATCTGCACTGCTTACTGTTACTTCTGCTCCAGCTGTTTCAAGTAAGTACTGTGCATACTTCTGTACTGCAATTACATATTCACTGTCTAATTCTGCAACAGTAATAGCTACCTTTAACGGTGTTCCGTCCTCTTTAATAGCAAGGTTCGGTAAAATTTCACTTTCAAAATTATCTACCGTCACTTCTGTTTCCGCATTCGCCCATGCTGTTATAGACATTGTAGGCATCAGAAGCGCTCCTACCATAATTGAACCCACGATCATTTTCATTTGTTTCCATTTAGCCATTTTCTTGTCCTCCTTAGTATTTATTGTGTTATGAAATAACAAATGCTTGTACCATGATAATATATTTTTTTTATTGTTATGTCAAGTCGTTTTGCAAAATTACATATTTCTTACAATTTATTCTCGTTTTAGTTGTGCATATTGCATATATTACGATAAAATAATTTTATTTTTTTACTTTTTTTATTTGATTATTTGTAAAATTTGTGTTATATTGGATTTAAATTAAAAGGAAAGGGGGGAAACGATAGATATGGACACTATCCAGTATCCTACATTGATAAAAATCAATGAAATGTATCCTCAAATGACTCAAAGTCAGCAACAGCTTGCTACTTATATTTTGGAAAATCCATCCATCGTAGTAAATACATCGATAACTGATCTTATGAGTCACACTAATTTTCGAAGCGAAGCTTCTGTTGTAAAATTCTGCCGACTACTTGGATTTGACGGATTTAAATCTTTTAAAATCAAACTTACACAGGAATATTTAAATCGAACATTTTATCATTCTCAAAACGATATTACCTTAGACGACACACCTGGGGATATTAAGAAAAAAGTATTCCTTGGCGCTATTAACTCATTGAACAAAAATTCAGACACCATTATAGATGAATGTACAGAAGCCCAGCGTCTTATCATCTCTGCTAACCGCATTATAATTATCGGTCATGGAGCTTCAGCTGCAATATGCCAGTATGCCTATTTTCGTTTTACTGAACTTGGCCTTAATTGTGTCTACAACCTGGATGCACACATGACCGCCGCATTGCTTTCACATCCTAAGACTAATGATTTGATTTTATGCGTATCACAATCTGGTGAAACAGCTGACATTTATAAACAAATTGAAAACGCATACAGAAATAGAATTACAACAATTCTAATTACAGGAAATCCCAATTCTTCTATTGCAAAGATTTCTACTGTCGTATTAAGCACACTTAGTGAAGAGTTCAATATTTTGACAGATGCATTAAATTCGCGCATATCTCAATTCTGTTTAATTGATGCTCTTTTTTCTATGATCAGTATAAAAGATGCAAATAGAATGATTCCACGTCTTCAGGAAACCAGAAATACTTTTAAGAAATACAAGATAGAACAGAATAATTTGTAGAATTACATTTCATTTACTTTAAGAATGGATAACAAATGCTTACAACATCCACGTTAGAAAGGACAATCAGAAATGGATACATATACAATTACAATAGACGGCGGTACTACTAATACACGTTGCATTCTTTGGAACAGTAGTCGTCAGCGAATAGACGAACAGAAACGTGAGGTCGGCGTACGCAATACGGCCATAGATGGCAATAATTCCAAATTAAAAAATGCTGTTAAAGAATGCCTTGAACAGTTGCTTGAAGACCATTCTCTTACTTACGATAACATCAATCATATTATTGCCAGCGGTATGATTACTTCCGATGTAGGAATTGTTGTCGTTCCGCACCTCACAGCTCCTGCCGATTTAGAACAGATAGCTCGTTCTACTGTTGCAATAAGGCTTCCAGAAATATGTCCAATCCCAATCCACTTTATACCTGGAATCAAAAACTCATGTAGTAATATTTCTCTTGAAAATTACGAAGCAATGGATATCATGCGTGGCGAAGAAGTAGAAAGTCTCGCCATTATTGATAAATACCATAATGGTTCCCCAATGATCCTAGTACTTCCAGGATCACACAATAAGTTTGTCGCAGTAAATGCCGATAAAGAAATAACCGGTTGCCTTACTTCTATTTCCGGAGAACTACTTTCTGCAATTATCAACGATACAATCATTGCCAAGTCAGTAAACAGAAGTTTTGTTACTGCTGACCAATATGACAGAAAATGGCTTCTTCTAGGCTATAATACCGCAAAAGAAACCGGACTTGGACGTGCATGCTTTTCCGGTCGTATACTCGGACTTTTCTGCAACGCCGAGCCTTCAAAAATATCAAACTATATTTTAGGTGCAGCACTTCAGGGTGACATTCAGGCTATCAGAAATTCCTCCGCACTTTGTGTAACTGACGATACTCAGTTTGTTGTCTGTGGAAAAGATCCTTTTAAACAGGCATTAGTTGACATCTTCACAGAAGAAAAACTAAGTAACCAAATAACTATATTTGAACCCGAAGCTGGATTTTCTGCTTCTGCTTTAGGTGCATATCTTGTAGCTGAAAAATGTAAAATTATATAGGAGAAAATATATTATGAAAGTTGTAATTACAGATTATCAATACGAAAATATAGATTCAGAACGTTCAATTATCACTGGTGCAGGTTATGAATTATTTGATTACCAAGTTAAAACTACTCCAGATCTTATTCCAGTTGTAAAAGATGCAGATGCAGTCATCACACAGTATTCTGATATTAATGCAGAAGTAATCGAACACATGCAGAATTGTAAAATCATCATAAAGTACGGAATTGGCGTAAATAATATTGATTGTGAAGCTGCTTCCAAGAAAGGAATTTATGTGTGCAATGTACCTGATTATGGTGTGGATGAAGTATCCGACCATGCGTGTACCATGCTTCTCGCTTTAGGAAAAAAGCTACCCATCTTAGCAAAATCTTTCCGCAAAGGTGAATGGGGATATTCCAGTGTTGTCCCTCTTTTAAGATTATCAGAATGCACTCTTGGATTGGTAGGCTTTGGTCGCATCCCTAAAATGGTTGCCCGCAAAATGAGTGCATTTGGAATGAAAGTGATCGCATACGATCCTTATATAAATGAGACTGCTGCTCAGGAGCTAAATGTAACACCTGTTACTTTAGAACAGCTTCTCAAAGATAGCGATCTTATCTCTGTTCATTGCCCACTTACAAAAGATACTTACCATCTTATCGGGAAAGAAGAAATGACATTATTAAAACCAAACGCTATTCTTGTGAATACAGCTCGTGGCGGAATCATCGACGAGGCCGCTCTTATCGAAGCACTGCAAAACGGCAAGATTTCTGGTGCCGGAGTAGATGTATTTGAAAACGAACCAGTTACTCCAGAACATCCATTACTCCATATGGATAATGTAATCGCAACTCCACATAGCGCATGGTATAGCGAAACTGCAATTCATACATTGCAAAGAAAAGTAGCCGAAGAAGTAGTTAATGTATTAAATGGTAATCCTCCTTTTAATTGCGTAAATATGAAATAATTGAAGCAAGCGTCTCGTAACTAGGTAATCATTCGTATATTAACATCTTATAAAAGCCATCTGATACTGTTCTTGGCTGTCTGCCAGATTCTCTATCAGATGGCTTAGTATTATTTTTTCAGTTTAGTACGGCAGTATTCCGGAAGATCCTCTGATAGTGTAAAATAGTTTGTGTTTTTGGATTATAAAGTGCCACAGCACTTTCCATCTACTCTTTCAGGTTCTTTCCGGCATTGTATTCAGGCTTCAGCTTCTTCCGGCCACCGCCTGGTTTTCTTGTTTTCTTCATTTTACTCATGCAACTCCAACGGCAGTCCATCCGGGTCATGGAAGAAAGTCATCTTCTTGCCGGTGTAATCATCCATGCGGATTGGTTCACATTCAATCCCTACCTCCGCCAGCTCATTCACCGTCTGCTCCACGCTCTCCACACAAAATGCAAGGTGACGCAGCCCACAGGCCTCCGGGCGGTTCGCACGCTTCGGCGGGTTTTCTTCTGCAAAAATCTCCAGCTCTGTGTGCTCATTGACACGAAGATCTAGCTTCCAGTCCTTACGCTCTGGACGGTAGTTTTCCCTGATGACAGAGAATCCAAGCTTGTTCACATAAAAATCCTTAGCAACTTCGTAGTCAGATACGATGATTGCAATATGATGTATTTTTGATAAGTTCATTTTCTCACGCTCCACTTCTTTAAATTTTGTTCTTCTTTTATTTTCGTTATAAACTATACGGCAACCTTCAAAAAATACCGTGTGAACTCCTAAAGTTCAGTTTGTCCACACGGCATTTATTTTTCTTGGATTCTTGTTTATTTCAGTTTTTCAAGAATCTCGTCCGCACTCATACCGCCGGCTAATAATCTCTTAACCACACTCTCTTCATGGGGTCTGACCCCGCAGTGCTTTATTAATCCCGATTTTTTTGAACAAATCTTCTATCTTTATAATAGCTTGTTCTGTTTCAGCCTTTGTCATTGCAGATTGGGAAGCTTTCGCTTTGCGAAATTCTTCGATATTGTATGAATTCTCCTGTGTGCACATCTGCAGATACATATTGAGTAAACATAGTTCTTTCTCAGAAAAATCCTTTACTAATTTTCTCAATTCCGCATCAGAATATGAAGATATTGGTTTTGAATCTGTAGCTTCCTCATCATAGGAATCGTAAGAAAAATATTTATTTGTAACAGATATTACTTCATAAGAGAAAGAGGATTCCATACCAAGTTTAACCTGATAGTTTAATACAGTAGGGATTGTGCAATGTAAATATTTACTGGCTAATTCAACAGTAAAAGGAGTTCCTGATTCTTCACATTCCTGCTGAATTTTTTTGATTTTTTCCAGTTGATTAGCTAGATATGGAGTTGTATTATATTTTTTGAAACTTACGAAAATGCAAACAGCATGTTTTATAGAATAGCGAAAAAATGTAGTCGCTCTTCCGAGATCAGGATTAAATCTGGGCAAGTCTGCTAAAACTTCAACCCATAATGACTGATATAACTCCTGAAATTCGCATTTTTCGAGTGTACTACGATAACTGTAATACAGTTCATACATTATATAATTATTCAAATACTCATAAATCAACTTATCTGCTTTATCGCGGCTTATTTTATCAGATGCATTTCTTTTCATTTGTATATAAGAATATAATAAATATGCATCGAAATTTGGATTCGTCTTATATCTTTTGCGTTCAGAACTGTTCTTCATAAATTTATCCTTTCATATTTTGCCATACATTATTTCATACTGCTATTCATAGGATTCTTTCCTGTATATATATAAGTTCCTTAAGCATGGCATCAACAACAGATTTCGGACTGTAAGCATAGCCAGTCCAAAAGAAGAATCCTTTCCTGGATTCAAATAAATTCCCATTCTTTATGGGGTCTGACCCCGAGAGTTTTTCCAAAAGTGCCGGATTTTCTATGCTAAGATGGAGGAGCCGGTTACTCCTCCATAACTTTTTATTCCTCAGCTAATCTTTCCTGGATATATGTAAGCTCCATCATCTTAGTTTTAATTTCTTCTTTATTGAGAAGTTTTGTCTTCATGGGGTCTGACCCCGAGAGTTTTTCTATCATCACAAAAGCGTATGGCAGCCGCCCACGCTTCAAAGGCATTTTCCATCAATACTGGTTTCATATCTTGCTTGTTCTTTTCTCTTCAAAAGACAGGTACCCATGTCAACGATGGGAGAAACACGTTCATCCTAACCGTTAACATGAGCGGTTCACTTGCTATTTAAAATGATTGAGCTGTTTCTAACTCGCAGGCTTTATCGTACAGATTATCATAATGCAAAGTCAGAATGTTTTGCTGGGTTACTTTGTTTCGACGATCACGATAAGTAGCTTCGTTGTAATCCTCACGCAAGCCTGCGACCACAGCGTAGTGGAAGCGGCTTGAATCATATTCTGAAAATTCCTTCGGAAGTGAGGATTTGTTGCTGTACTTGGTGATCGTTACAAACGATGCAGAAAAGTGTGCTTCGATTTCTGCTTTCCAATCATAAATTTGATAAGTACCTTTTCTAAAGGTTTCTCCCTCGTGTCCAGATTTCAAGGTTGTTCTTCCATTAGGGTGTTCAAGCTCGACAAATACAAACTCATATCCGCCAGAGCTTTTTCCTATCAACAAATAATCGGCAATGTACTTACCTAAAGCAAATTCCGGGAAGACATATGCATCGTGGTGACCAAAATTATAATACTTAAATACACCAGCAATAATATGATAAGCAGGTCTGTGATTAATAAAGCGAAGAACGTTTCTTTCGTTTGTATTTGCATCATGAATCAAGGCACAAAATTCTTCATTTAGTTGTTCCATATTACCTTCGTTCTGGAAATCAAACAACTCAATATGATTGTTAGGGAACAAACTATCATAGTGTCGAACTGCTGCTGGATACAATCGCCTATGATTTATCTTCCCAAATCCTCTGTCTCCGACAGCTTTTCTTTCAGTACACAAAATACCCTCATACAGTTGCATTTCCTGTTTGGTAGGAACGCTCTTTATATAGTCTCGTTTATATAAATTCATGATACTTCCTCGGATAATATCAAATAAAGCTTCCTCATGGGGTCTGACCCCGAGAGTTGTTCTTGCCAGTCTGGATGTACAGCTTGCCAGCAGCTCCTTAAATACTGCTTCGGCTTCAGCTTTCTTTGCTACTTCTCCGCAATCTGGGATGCATAGTTGTTCCACAAAACAAAACATTCGTTTTATGTCTTTTATTATGCACTTTTCTTTTCCAAAGCTATTTTTTCTACTTCTTCCAGAGTAAGCTCTGTGTACATTGCAATATCTTCATAATTAAGTTTACCATCTTCTATCATTAAACGAGCCATACGAATTGCTTTCATTTTTTCTGCTTCTCTTGCTGCTTCATTTCTCATATCTTCCATAGCTTTACACATAATTGCCACTCCTTTCTCATCTTCTTTAAAATAATGTACACGGTCAGCCAGCACTTCGTAGTACATATCTTTAGCATTGGTACATGTAAAATCATGCATAAGTTTTCCTAATGCTGTTTCATCTTTTATTTGAGAGTTTACATATATAATATGCGATTGGTCATTGAACATTTTTCCTGTTTCCCTAACGATACGATCCACATGATATATTGGAATATTCTCTCCTAACACATCATTTTCTGTGATAAAAACCACATACGTTTCATTTAAATTTTGATATTGTTCACCCGGTTCTGTCACATTTGCATCAATCAAGCTACTATTATATCTAGCTCTCTTCACACCTGCACCTTTATCATCTCTTTGAATTTCAATATTATACACCTGATTTTGTCGATCCACTGCGAGAATATCCAAACGAACAGAACGCCCTTGTAAGTTTTTTATTACATATTGACTGCTCACACTTGTAACTTTAAGATCATCTCGTTTTAGTATAATCTGCAATAAAAATTCCACACAATTCTTATCTTCAAATACTTTGCTCATAAAATCATCATCTAAAAGACGAAAGCCACGTAATCTTTGAAGGTCTTCTTCGTGCTTTTGCTCAAAATCAAATCTTTCTTCCTCATTCATTGGTAACACCTTCTTTTCTCAGCTTATCCACATCTTCTATACTACCATCTTAACATCAATACACCCCTATTACAAGGACTGTATCCGCACATATTTTACTTTCTCTTGGTCAGTTTATTCAGGTAATCCAGATTTGTGGATTTGATGCGTGCCTGTTACAATGAGATTTTTTCCTTAGATGATTTCCGGTAATCTGTCCAGCGTTTTTTATTGAACAGGATGATGTCCATGATATTCATCCAACTTACGCACAAAAGAATTCCACGAAGCTATCTCTAAATTATCTGCTGGTTTACATTTTACAATTTCGTGGCTTTCTTCAATTGACTTGTCTTCTCTTTCAACTCCACCTATAGCTATATATTTAACATCTATATCCTTCTGTGGGTCAACCAATAGGGTTTTTCGAGGACCCACTAAATAATTTCCACTATATTCCTCATTGATTGCTTTATCCTTATCTTCATGTATCTGGGTTCTGAATGAACTGTAATTTCTGTTTATGTATTCCATATGATTTTTTAATTGTGTAATTGCATCATTCATATGTACATTTAAACCCTGATAGTGATTGGCCTTAACAATTTTAAAATCTGCACCTTTGACTTCTACAATGCAGACTTTCATTTTTGATCTTGATGTCAGCACTACAAAATCTGCAATTTTATCTCCAATAGGATAATTAGAAAAGCAGATATATTCCTCATGCGGCTCCGCCAGATAATCTGCCATGCCATACCATGTATCATTTGTTTTCAGAACCTTCACAGATATCTTCCCATGCTCCAGCAGTTCACCGATGAAGATAGGAATCAGATATTCTGCCTTTAGTGGATTACCCGGCACTTCCTTCTCGAAGAATTCTTTGAATCCCTCTTCCAGCGTTGTAAGGAAATCAGGAGTTAAGCCCCACATATTCATGGAAACCAGAGAATCAACATCAACAGCCATTCCTTCTGCCTCTGCTCCAGCTGCGGTCTTTACAATGTTCTTCGTTTCCACAACCTCGGTCAGGTTGTAATCCTCATTCATCTTGCAGATACCACGAGTCACGCCACCGTTATCAGACAGCGTGTTCTTCAGCACAAAACCTGCCATACAGGACTTGCCGCCATTCACCAGATACTCATGAACAGCCTTGAAACCTTCTTTGCCATAGTAATCATCTGCATTGATGACGATGAACGGGGTCTTGATGACCTTCTTCGCTGCAAGCACGGCCTGTCCAGTTCCCCACGGCTTTGTACGGCCTTCCGGCAGAGTCCCCGGAATATCGTTAATGTCCTGGAAAGCATAATCCACCGGCTCTAACTGCTTGATTCCTGTTCCGAAGCGGCTGCCAATACCAGCTGCCATGATAAGTAATGTTGTTTTCATAATTCTCCTTTCCATACCTTGTAGCGCCCAATGTGCCTTCCACAAAATTTTATGTAGTTATTAGAGCAGCGCCAGTAGCCTATGCTCTCGTTTTCGTTTATAGTTTCTTTAGAGAAAAATCATTTCTTCTTCATGGGGTCTGACCCCGAGAGTCTGACCCCGAGAGGGCTATTCTCAATATCTTTTACAAGGACAATATCTCAAAAATCATAGCTTTTTCTGTCCATATCTGTTAAAATTGACAATGATTAATATACAGGGGCTGCTGCACATGAAAGTGCGGCAGTCCCTGTCGAATGGATGAGGAAAATTAAAATGAACACAACAGCAAATCTTGGCAAGGCACCCGTACGCACTCTGGTGCTCCAGCTTGCCATCCCTTCTATGACCGCGCAATTTGTCAATGTACTTTACAGTATTATTGACAGGATGTATATCGGACATATTTCCGAAAATGGCGCACTGGCTCTTGCAGGTGCAGGCATATGCGGTCCTATCGTTACACTTCTCACTTCTTTTGGCACCCTGGTAGGAATCGGAGGTTCCATTACCATGGGAATCCGAATGGGCGAAAAGAATCACAAAAAAGCAGAACAGGTACTGGCAAATTCTTTTCTGATGCTCAGTATTTTTTCTGTTCTGCTGACTGTCAGCTTTCTTCTACTAAAAGATAAGCTGCTTATGTTGTTTGGCGCAAGTGGGGCTACTTTTCCCTTTGCCAATACCTACCTGACTATTTATACAACAGGTACCTTTTTCGCACTGATGGCTACAGGGCTTAATTACTTTATCAACTGTCAGGGATTCCCCCTTGTGGGAATGTTTACCGTACTGATCGGCGCAGGATGTAACATCTTGTCAGACCCGATTTTTATTTTTGGTTTTCATATGGGAATTTCCGGTGCTGCCATTGCAACCGTTATTTCACAGATACTCTCCTGCATCTTTGCAATGACCTTCTTATTGGGAAAAAAGGTTCCTGTAAAGATTACCTTCGGACAGTACAACTTAAAAGTCATAAGGAAAATCCTTTCCCTGGGATTTTCTCCTTTTCTGATCCTGGCCACAGACAGCCTGATCCTGATCTTTATGAATACAGTGCTCCAGAAATATGGTGGTGCTTCCCAGGGCGATATGCTGATCACCTGTGCCACCATTGCTCAAAGCTATCTGCTTCTGATCACCTCACCTATGATCGGGATCAGCGGAGGTACACAGGCAATCCTGAGCTACAATTACGGTGCCAGATGCGTAAACAGGGTCAAGGACGCAGAAAGGAACATTCTGAGAGTAATGCTTATCTTTACCACCATCATGTTCCTTCTCTCCCGGTTTATTCCCCGGTACTTTGTTCTTCTGTTTACCACTAATCCACAGTATATCAGATTCTCTGTCTGGGTCATCCGTACCTATACACTGATGATCATTCCGCTAAGCTTCCAGTATGTCTTTGTAGACGGGCTGACTGCCCTGGAATGTCCAAAGACAGGACTTGCGCTCTCCGTTACCAGAAAATCTCTTTTTGTGATCAGTGCAGCTGTCCTGCCTTCTTTCTTTGGTGCAAAAGCGGCTTTTTTCGCAGAACCTGTTGCTGACGGAATCTCTTCTGTCCTCTCAACAATTGTATTCCTGCTTCTGATTAACCGCCACCTGGATAAACGCTACCGGATGGACAAGAAAGAGAGCCTGTAAATTACTCCTGTATCTCCGCATTTGAGAGATACAGGGAATAAGTATGATTGTGCAGCAATCTATCAGTACTGCTGTTTTCTGAATCTCCTCCAACGCAAACAGACTGTCCGGTTCATTGCCCACATAGCGTCCCACCACATCACGGAGAAGATTTCTCGCCAGACGCCTCTGCCCTGTATAGATCAGGACAAATCTCTCATCCAGTTCCTTCTTTGTCTGCGGTGAAAGCTCTATGTGTGCTACCTGAAGCCGCTGTTGAAGTCCAGGCATGGAGGTTATATATTTAAGACCATATGTAATACCTCCGACCTGTTCCTGCCATCCGCCTCCTGTAGACATGATCTGCTCCATTGCCAGTACATGGGCATATAAATCTTCTTCTGTATATGCGATTCCCATAAATTCAAACACTGCCTTCACACAGGCTGCCGAAAGAATAGATGAGGTGCCAAGACCGGAACCTTTGGGAACATTTGTTACCTCAGAATGCATAACAAAACCACTGCCAAGACGTTCCAGTATTTCACCCAGAGTATGTCCTTCCCTGGGAATGATCCCACAGGCAAGAAGACAAGCCTTCTGCAGGGCAAAGGGATCATAAGGGTCACCTGTGGCCTGCAAAGGCTCAATCGTGTCAAACTCTCCATGAACATCCATATCCCGGCTGTCAAAAACCACCTTCTGCTCAGGAATCCTCTCCAATGTCACCTCTACCGGCTTCTCCCCGTTCAAAAGAATAGCGGCATTTAATACAGTCCCGCCCTTTTCATTACAATAGGGCGGTGTATCACTCCAGCCACCTCCCCAGTTCACACGAAGAGGCAGCCTGACTGTATGATGATTGGTATTTCATGGGGTCTGACCCCAATATTAAGGAATCTTCTTAAAATCAGATAGCAGGTTTAAGAGAGGGATACTCGTAACTATTTACATACATATATTCAGGTGCACAGTCAATCTCCTCATCCAGCCAGGTAACCACTCCATCTACTACTTTACAATTTTTAAAAATATCTTCATCAGACAATGGTTTATAGGCAGATCCTGTTAAGATAGATGCGTCAAAAAGACGCTGTTCTCCTGTTGAAAATGTAAGAATCATCATCATATCATCCAATGGTTTAACAGATACTACTTGGATATTTTCTGACTTTTCATTAGCATATACAATTCCATTTAATACAAACATCAACCCACCCCCTACTGTAATGGTTTAATTTTATCAAAATGTTCTCCTCTAACGGCTTTATTCCAAGCGGCATATGCTTCTTCTTCATGTAAAGCAAGCCATCCTACCAACATTCTAAATTGTTTCTGTGGAAGAGAACCCGCAAGCAGTTCTCCATCTATTCCAACAGAAGCTTTATACTCACCATAAGTAACATGAACATGTGGTTTATTATGCTGGACTGTATCATTGAATAACATTTTTATGACCATTCCCTCAAATCTACTCAATTCTGGCATTGTATTATCCTCTTTTCTTTGAGAATTACGAATTTGCAAACACTCTTTCCTTTCCTACTTTTTGAAATTATATCATTTAAGATAAGCCTCTGCAAGATACTTTAGATTTTCTTTATAGAACTTTTAGCTCTGATTCATTTCTTTTATTTGGATTTCATGGGGTCTGACCCCAATGCTTTTTTTCAATTCTCCAAACTGGAATTGTTCGAGCTTTTCAAATACTAACGTCCTTAATTCTGTTCAATAATTGATTTATAGTAGTTACCAAAGTCAGCAAGTGAATTAACAATTGGAAGCATTTTTGTTCCGAGTTCCGTTAAGCCGTATTCAACTCTCGGTGGCTGCTCATGGTAATCGTGGCGATATGCCAGCCCATCACTCATCATTTGTCTTAAACTATCTGTCAAAACCTTTTGTGAAATACCATCTATACTTCGTTGTAGCTCATTGAATCTCCATGGACGCTCTTTCAAGTTACGCAAGATCAGCAGTTTCCATTTTCCTCCGATAAGAGATACTGCTGTTGCAACTGGGCATTCCGGTAATTCTTCTTTTGCTCGCATAATTCTCACCTCCGAGTCTATTGTAACACATTCATTTTTGAGTGTACAGTTACAAAAAGGTGCGTACTTGTTTTTGTATGTGTCTCACACTATACTAATCCCAAGCAACCAGAAACTACAAATTAACTATGGAGGTATTATCATGGTAAATTACACAAAAACAACTATTGGAAAGGAAAACCGAATTGAGCTGCATGAAAAGTTGTCTTTAACAGGTGCAGAAATCAGTTTAAACGAACTACCTGCAGGAGCAAATGTCCCATTTGTTCATTCTCATAAAGAAAATGAAGAAATCTATGGAATTCTTTCAGGTAACGGCAAAGTCATAATTGATGGAGAAGAAATTAGCCTTTCAACTGGAGACTGGCTAAAAATCGCACCTGCTGCAAAGCGTCAGTTTTTTGCATCCGATATTTCTGGAATTACTTATATCTGCATTCAGGTAAAAGAAAATTCTCTGGAACATTTTACAGCAGAGGATGCCGTAATCGGCTAATTAAAAGGTAAGCGCTTAAATGGTTCTTTCCGTGCTTAGTTGAATTTAACGTGAAAGAGTTCTCCGAATAGCACTTTCGCTTTCAATAATTCAAAACTGTTTCGCCCATACATTATTCGTTTTATAACTTTGATTTTATTTACACTGCCTTCTGCTAAGCCATTATTATACGAATATATAATTCCATTTTTTACAGCAGTTAAGTCCTTTTTTATGCCATTTATAAATGTTTGAAGTTCAGGGATATCGTATTTTTGTGCTTCATTGATCCATTCATCTAATTTTGCAGGATTATTAGAAAATAGGACATTACAAAACTCTTTGGTTAATGCATACAGCTCACTTAATAAAGGATATTTTTTTAATACTTCCTGATACTGTTTGGCTGTGATTGTACCGATATCCTCGAGTTTTTATAAACCAACTGGCATAAGGATTTTCTTTGCACATATTCAGAATGCGGCTTCTCTGTTTCGTTCTGTTCATACATTCGTGTTCTTTCTTTTTGCATAAACATTCGTAACGAAGCTACACTGCCTGTATATCCCTTTTTACAAATAATATCATGTATTTTAGGGTAAGTTAATCCTTTGCTTCTGAGTTCTATTACTTCCCTTTCATATGGAGCTAATTTCCCTGGAATTCGAACATTATAGTGTCCATTCGTAATTGAAAAATCAGGATTTAAATAATTTTGTATGGTTTTATAGGGATGATGCATTAGAGTGGCAATCTGCTCAATGGGATATCCCGCCAAGGCCATCTGTCTTGCTTCTTCTATTTCCTGTTCTTTTTGTTTTACTGCCAGCTGATGTTGCCGTTCCCTGGCAATTTCCTTGCTTTTAGGAACTTGGTCTTCTGGAATAGCAAGATATTTTTGGATTGTTTTAGGCGAAGAATGTAGCAATAACGCTATATCCGATATGGTCAGTCCTTCCCTGCGTTTTTCATGGGCGAATTTTATACGCAATGACCGGTTTGCAGTGTTATATAATGCTTTCATTTCATCCGTAATGCTTTCTGTTAATGGTATTTCAACCCTTGCAGGAAACTCACGAAATATATATTTACAGATAACTTCCGAAAGTCCCTTTATCAAGTGAAAACGGTCACTAATCTGTATGACATCAGGATGAGAATTTGTAGCAGCGGATGCGTATGTAATGGCTCCATCCCTTGAAATAACTTCGATATTGTGAAACGTTTTCAACCAGTTGCAGACATCATTTGTGTCTCTTGACGGAATCATATCAATAATTCGATGATTCTCTAAATTTATCATAACTGTTCCATAAGAGAATCTTTTACGGAGCGCAAAATCATCCACACATATCATTTTTACAGAAGATTTATCCACAATGGATGGCATTTTTTTAAGCAGATCGCAGATGCTGCTTTTACAAACTGTAATATTTTCACTTTTTAAAAGTTTAGAAGCATTCAACGAGCTTAGCTGGGATGATGCATATAAAATATTTTGGATTAACCGGTTCGTTTTTTTCGATTTAGCAGTCACAAATGGATGTTTCTCTGAAAAAGTTTTGTGAGAACAGTCCGGATTCATACATCGCATTTTCCTGGTATCAATATACGAATGATTACCTACTTACCCTCTTTTTTCTCGGTTTCCTCGTTTTCATCTAAGAACTCTGCCAGATCATTTTCATCTACCAATGACATCATGTACACGTTCTCGGAAGTACCAGAACGGTCAATGACCATATAAAAGGTATTTCCATTCTTTGTCTGTACTGTCAGAAACTGCTTGGAACTGTCATTCTCCTTATCATCCACAAGCTGTCCGTTTCCCGGCGTGGAAAACGGTGTTCCCTCTGTGGCAGGCTGCTCCGCCGGCTGTTCTTCTATCACCTGTTCCGCAGTTTCAGTCTGCTCTGCGTTTTCATTTGCCTGTGCAAAAGCGGTCACACTGGCAGAACCCATCAGTATTGTTGATGACAACATAATCATCAAAATTTTTTTCATTATTATTCTTCATCTTCCAAATCCTCTCTTTCTTCTATCAGTCCGGTTGACATTTCTCTGTCCATATTTTCTTCTTTCTTTATACCTGTTTCAGAACTATCCATAGAAAGATTGCCCTCTTCATCAAACTGCATGGTAACTGTTCCATTCTGAATCCCGTCCAGAAAAGTCAGCATCTTTCGGCTGTCCATCTTCATGGAACGGATTGCCTTAATGATTTCTGCATCTTCCATCTGCTTTTTCTGGATTCTCAGTTGCCTTACATGG
>NZ_JBWJVQ010000164.1:0-8150 GCF_056339875.1 Blautia sp. ZXY-1-C6 | reverse complement strand
CGGGAGTATGTCACCTGCAAAATAATAACCGAATCAGGTAAGCCTCTTGTGGAGGTTGCGAAAAGCAATAAGCAAAAATAAAAAATCAACAGTGAAAAAGCAGGCAGATGATCACACAGAATCATCTACCTGCTTTTCGTTAAATTTATCCATCATTTCTTTGTGAGTTTTATAATTCTTCGGACTCATTCCAAACTTCTTCTTAAAAGCCTTGGAAAAAACAAGCTGGTCTTCATAGCCCACATTATTAGCAATCTCTTTAACAGACAGACTGGTGCTGACCAGAAGATTGGCTGCTTTATGCATCTTATAATCAATGAGGAAGGTCTGTGCGGACATTCCAAGCTCTTTCTGAAAGGAACTGTTCAGATAGGCACGGCTGATTCCGATATTATCTGCAATATCAGAGATGCCGATTCCTCTTTGATACATATCTTTAATATATTCAATGGCAAGCTCCACGTAAACACTGGTGCTATAAGCATATTTGGCATTTTTTTTGTTCTGTGCAGACTGTTTTTCATGAAAGTCGGCAAGCTCGGCTAACAACAGGATCAGATAAGCCTGGCGCCTTAGATCATTGGCTTTGGAAAGCTGCTTATGATTCAGCATATAATCGATGTGTTTCAGGATTATTTTCTGATCCGGTGCAGGAAGTACTAATTGATTTTTGGAAAATCCACATTCTTTTACCATTGAGTGAGCTCGGATTCCGCGAAAACCAATCCAGGCATAAGTCCAGGGATTGGTTTCATCAGCACCGTATGTGACTGGTTCATTTGGATAAATTACAAACATCTGTCCGGGAGTAAGGCTCCAGGTCTGACCTCCGGCAGAATAGAATCCGGTACCGTCCAGCACAAAATGGATGATGAACTCATCTCTTGGCATGGAACAGATATGTCCGGGCGGGCAGTGTTCTTTGCCCGTATGGATCAGACTGATATCAAGGGAGCCTTCTTTCAGATTTTCAAGACAGCGGAAAGTAGCGCTGTCCGTATATTTTACATTTGGCATTTGGGTAATTCCTTTTTCTATTTTCTTTGATTGCAGATATTGTTGATATAAAGACATAAGGACTGATATCCTGCAAATACGCATAAATTCAAGTCGTTGTTGACATTTTACCATAAATTCAGCGGTTTTTCCATAACGATTATGACATAAATTCATTTCATTAGTCCATTTAAAAAAATAGACAAAAACGTATAATAAGAATCACAAGGAACACGTCGAAACGACGAATAAAGGAGGATGTATATGAGAAAAAACATGAAAAAACTCACAGTCGCAACAGTGATCGGTGCTATGACAGTTACTGCACTTGCACCAGTAAGCGCACAGGCGAAAGACAAAACTCTGACAGTTGCAATCTGGGATAACGGACAGAAAGCCGGACTTCAGGAAATTATGGATGAGTTTACAAAAGAGACCGGAATCAAAACTGAACTTCAGGTAGTAGAGTGGAGCAGCTACTGGACACTTCTTGAAGCAGGTGCATCAGGCGGAGACATGCCGGACGTATTCTGGATGCATTCCAATGAAGCTGTAAGATATATGTCCAATGATATCTTACTTGATCTGACAGACAAGATTGCAGACAGCGACAAATTGGAAATGGACAAATTCCCGGAAGATATCAAAGAAATGTATCAGTGGGACGGAAAAACATACGCAGTACCGAAGGACATCGATACAATTGCTATGTGGTACAACAAAGATATGTTTGATGAAGCAGGAATCGACTATCCGGACGGAAGCTGGACATGGGATGAATTCTATGATATTGCAGAGAAACTTACAAAAGAAGACGGAAGCCAGTACGGTTTTGCAGCAAACCCGTCTAACGAGCAGGATACATGGATGAATATTGTTTACTCCATGGGCGGACGTGTACTGACAGATGACAACAAATCCGGTTTTGATGATCCAAACACTATCAAAGCAATGGAATTCGTTGACAAATGCGTTAAAAATGTAATGCCTCCTGCATCTACAATGTCCGAAACAGGTACAGACGTACTCTTCGGATCTGGCAAGGTAGCTATGATTTCTCAGGGATCCTGGATGGTATCTGCTTTCAAAGACAACGATTATATCAAAGAACACTGTGATGTGGCAAGACTTCCGAAAGATGCTGAAACAGGAGAGAGCGTATCTCTTTACAATGGTCTTGGATGGGCAGCATCTGCAAACACAGATATGCCGGACGAAGCTTTCCAGCTTATTGAGTGGTTCGGTTCCAAAGATATGCAGAAGAAACAGGCTGATCTTGGTGTAACAATGGCAGCTTACGAAGGAATGTCCGATGGATGGGTTAACAGTGTTGATTGCTTTAACTTACAGCCATACATGGATGCAATGGACAATATCGTATTCAGACCACACACAAATGCAACACTTGCATGGTGGAACCCAATGTGCGAAGAACTGAAGAAACCATGGAATGATGAGGAAAGCATGGATGATGCATGCAAGAATATCGTTACTATTATGAACGATGCCATCGCAGAAGAGTCCTATTAATTAATGTTTAACAAAACCATTCATAAAAAATAAGAAACGGAAAAGCTGCCGCAGAAAAGATTCCGATCATGTGATAACCACAGGAGTCACAAAGGGTATGCTCATATGCGGCAGTTTTCCATTCAAATCAGCAACAAAATTCTATGATAAGAAGGAGTGAGAGCCGTGGCAAATCCAAAAAAAGGTACCAGTCAGGCGCGGAATGAATTCATCTGGGGATGGGCGTTCATTCTTCCTACAATGCTTGGTCTGATCATCTTAAATATCTATCCGATTTTTAAGACCATTTATGAGAGCTTTTTCAAGACCGGAGATTTCGGTAAGGGAAATATCTTCATTGGTTTTGACAATTATGTAAAGCTGTTCCACGATGCGGAAGTATGGCAGGCATTATTAAATACATTTAAATATGCCATTGTGGAAGTTCCGTTTTCCATTGCTATCGCACTTGTACTGGCAGTTTTATTAAACCGTAAAATGAAAGGCCGTGCTGTTTACAGAACTATTTTCTTCCTGCCTATGGTTGCTGCTCCGGCTGCGATCGCCATGGTATGGAGATGGCTGTTTAACTCAGAGTTTGGTCTTCTCAATCACATTTTTCATACAAAGATTAACTGGATTTCTGATCCGAAGATTGCAGTCTATGCGATCGCAGTGATCGGTGTATGGTCCATCATTGGCTACAATATGGTACTTTTCCTATCAGGTCTGCAGGAAATCCCAAGAGATTATTATGAAGCAGCAAGCATTGACGGAGCAACCGGAATCAAACAGTTCTTCCACATTACAATCCCGCTGCTTTCACCGACCATCTTCTTTGTAATGGTTACCCGTGTCATCGGTGCCATGCAGGTATTCGACCTGATCTTCATGGTTATGGACAGAAACAGTCCTGCACTTTACAAAACACAGTCACTTGTTTACCTGTTCTACCAGAATTCCTTTGTACAGAATAACAAAGGTTATGGTTCAACAATCGTCGTACTTCTTCTGGTTGTAATTATGATCATGACAGTATTCCAGAATATTGCGCAGAAGAAGTGGGTTCATTATAACTAAGGAGGGATAATTATGTCAGCAAGAGATAAAGCAAACAGAGTTCTGATCCATGTTATCCTGATACTGGTATCTATTACCATGCTGGTTCCTTTCTTATGGATGATTCTGACAGCTTTCAAAACTATGACAGAGGCAACCTCTGTCAACCCGTTCGTAGTCCTCCCGTCTACATGGAGATGGGACAGTTTTAGAGAAGTAAGCGCAAATATGGATTTCTTACATCTGTATATCAATACCTTACTTCTGATTCTGGGTCGTGTTGTATGTGCGGTTCTGACAGCAACACTGGCAGGCTATGCATTTGGACGTCTGAACTTCAGGGGGAAAAACCTGATGTTCTCTCTGGTACTTTTCCAGATGATGGTGCCTGGACAGATCTTCATTATCCCACAGTACTTAATGGTAAGTAAAATGGGAATGCTCAATACCATTTTTGCCCTGGTATTTCCCGGTATTGTTACTGCATTTGGTACATTTCTCCTCAAACAGGCTTATATGGGACTTCCAAAAGATCTGGAAGAGGCAGCACGTCTTGACGGATGTAACATCGGTCAGACCTTCCTGTTCATCATGGCTCCTCTGACACGTTCTTCCATGGTGGCACTGGGAATCTTCACAGCAGTATTTGCATACAAAGATCTGATGTGGCCTCTGATCTGTAACAAAGATGTAATGCCTCTGTCAGCAGCACTTGCAAAAATGCAGGGACAGTACACCAACAATTATCCGCAGCTGATGGCAGCATCTCTGCTTGCATGTATCCCGATGATCGTACTGTATCTGATCTTCCAGAAGCAGTTCATCGAAGGTATTGCAACATCTGGTGGTAAGCTGTAAGTTAAAAAAAATAAAAAGAAGAATCCGGGAGGTTCGGGACATTTCCCCTGAACTATACAGGCAGAATTTTGTTATACAACTGGAAAGAGAAGAATAACAGAAGGCTGCCTGAAACTGGATATCTGATTGCTGAATCATCTGTAAAGGTGAAAGTCAGGACAAAATCATTAAGATAGAAAAAGGAAGGGGTAATAAAAAATGAAACCAGGAAGTCTTTATGACAGGATATTTGGATTTTTAGGTCAGTTAATTGCATTGAATTTACTATGGATCGTGTGCTCTCTTCCTGTTATTACAGCAGGGGCATCCACCACTGCTTTGTATTATTGTACATTAAAACTCCACAAGGATGGAGATATCCGGGTATTTCATGATTTTTTTAAAAGCTTTAAGCAGAACTTCAAACAGTCAACTCTGATCTGGATCCTGATGGCAGCAGTTGCAGTATTTCTTTATATGGAGAAAGAATCGTTGGTAACTATGCCTGGTTCCATGCCACAGATTTTCAATTACGTGATTCTGGCGGTATGTATTCCGCTGATTGCCATTGCACTGTACATATTCCCGACAGTTGCAGCATTTGAAAACAAAACAATGACTTTGATCACAAACGCATTTTATTTTGCGGTTAAACATATAGGTTATGCGATAGCAGTGGCAGTGATCACGATACTGCCAATGACCATGACACTTGTAGATGCAAAACTTTTTCCGGTATATCTGCTGATTTGGTTGATGGTGGGATTTTCCCTGACAGCCTATGCAGATTCCTGGTTTATGTGGAAACTGTTCAAACCGTATTTCAAAGAGGACGAAGAAGAACATCACTATGTAGATACAGAACCGGATCAGTATGCTTTTTAACAAAAAAACAACAAAGAAATGAGAGGTACAGAGTATGGAATGGATTAAGTATCATGAGGCAGAAAAAGTATTTGACCTGAGAACAGAAAACAGCACCTATCAGATGCAGGTAAGAGAGTATGATACTCTGGTTCATCTGTATTATGGATGCCCGGTAGGGGATTCCCTGATTACGGACAGGATTGTATGTGTGGACAGAGGATTCTCCGGAAATCCGTATGAAGCAGGAAAAGACAAAACATTTTCCCTGGATACTCTGCCGCAGGAATATACAGCTTACGGAAACGGAGATTATCGTATCAATGGTCTGGAAGTAGAGCAGGCAGACGGCAGCGACACTGCAAATCTGAAATTTGAATCCTATGAGATCACAAAAGGAAAATACAGCCTGAAAGGTCTCCCTGCAATGTTTGCAAAAGAAGATGAGGCAGAGACATTGGAGATTGTCCTGGCAGACCGTGTCAGCGGACTGAAAGCACATCTTCTCTACAGTGTATTCCCACATCTGGATGTGATCACCAGAGCAGTTCGTCTGGAACAGACTGGTGAGACACCTGTTACAGTAAAGAAAGCAATGTCTATGGAAATGGATTTTGAATATAGAGAAATGGATGCAGTTCATTTCTATGGCAGACATAACGTAGAACGTCAGATGGAAAGAACACATCTGGGTCATGCAAACTGGTCTGTAGGAAGTATTCGCGGCACTTCCAGTCATCATCATAACCCATTTGTAATCCTCTGCGACAGAAACACAGAAGAAACATATGGAAACTGCTATGGATATGCACTGGCTTACAGTGGAAACTTTACATTTGAGACAGAGGTAGATCAGGTAGGACATACCCGTGTGGTAATGGGAATCCATCCATATCATTTCGCATGGACACTGGAAAAAGGTGACACATTTGAAACTCCGGAAGTGATTATGTCATATTCCGCAGAAGGATTTGGAAAACTTTCTCGCATTTATCATGATGCATACAGAAACAACCTGATCCGCAGCAAATACGTAGAACAGCCAAGACCAATCCTCGTAAACAACTGGGAAGCTACCTATTTTGATTTTGATGCAGACAAACTGTATCATATTGCAGAAGAAGCCAGGAACATCGGCTTGGATATGTTTGTTCTGGACGATGGATGGTTTGGCAAAAGAGATAATGACTGGTGCGCACTTGGTGACTGGGAAGTAAATGAAGAGAAGATCAAAGGTGGACTTCCTGCACTTGCAGAGAGAATCCACGGACTTGGACTGAAATTCGGTCTCTGGGTAGAGCCGGAGATGATTTCCGAGGACAGTGATCTCTACAGAGAATATCCGGACTGGGCATTGAAGATTCCGGGACGTGCTATGAACCGGAGCAGACATCAGCTCAATCTGGACATTACCAGAAAAGAAGTCCGTGACCATATCATGAACCAGATTTTCAAAGTTCTGGATGCATGCAAGGCAGATTATGTAAAATGGGATATGAACCGCAGTGTAGACAACGTATTCTCCGCAGCACTTCCAAAAGAACGCCAGGGAGAGGTTTATCACAGATATGTACTTGCAGTATATGAAATGATGGAAAGCCTTGTGCAGAGATATCCAAATCTCCTGTTTGAATCCTGCTCAGGTGGCGGCGGAAGATTTGATGCAGGAATGCTCTATTATTCTCCACAGATCTGGTGCAGCGATAACACTGATGCTATTGACAGACTGAAAATCCAGTACGGTACTTCTTTCGGATATCCGGTAAGTGCAATGGGGGCTCATGTCAGCGTATGCCCGAACCACCAGTCAGGCAGGATCACACCATTCGAGACAAGAGGAACGGTTGCATCATCCGGTACATTTGGCTATGAACTGGATCTGATGAAGATGTCCGAAGAAGACAAAAAGACAGCCAGAGAGCAGATTCTGAAATACAAAGAAATCGAGCATCTGGTACAGTCCGGAGATTACTATCGTCTGATAAATCCATTTGAAAACAACAACCATGTACTCTGGCAGTTCGTATCCAAGGACAAAAAAGAGACAGTTGTATGTGGCGTAAGACTCCACAGCGAAGCTAATCCGTATATCTATCTTTTCTATCCTCAGGGACTGGATGCAGATCTGCATTACGAAGACATTGCAACCGGAAAAGTATACACAGGCGCAGCACTGATGAAAGCAGGACTGCCATTACCATTGACAACAGGTGATTACCAGCCAATCAGATTTACATTTAAGGCAGTGGAGAAATAATTACCGAATCAAATAAGTTATCTGATTCAATTGTAGGTGACTGTTTGAACATAATAAAAAGATGAAAACCAGTAATTAAGTTTATTAATAGCAGATAAGCTTAGTTACTGGCTTTTTTTGTCCTTTGCCATCTATAGATATCAATCAGTAAATAATCACAAAATTTTATATGATATATCTTTATAAGATGTTGTAGAATGATGTAAAATAGTCGTAGAATTATAAAAAACGAGGCAGGTAAAGAAAAATGAAAGAGAAAATCAAAAAAATGCCGGGAAGAATCAGAAATTATTTTTGCTCACATATGAGTGCGCAGGTTACAGTAACAGTAGTATTACTTCTGATTCTGGCAGGTCTGGTCCTTCAGATTTACGTAAAAAATCAATATTTTAATTATCTGCTCAGGAATACCAGATCAATGGAAGAATCCATGATTGAAACATCGACGATTAATATTGATGCAAATCTGAAGGATATCATCAGTGCTGCATGCAATGTAGGAGTTAATGAGACATTAAGAGTTCTGGTAGAAAACACGGAAGCAGACGGAATACTTCTGGCAAAAGAAAAACTGACATTGGGCAGCAGAATGGATGATATTGCTCATCAGATTGGAAGTGTTGTATCT
>NZ_JBWJVQ010000163.1:0-32982 GCF_056339875.1 Blautia sp. ZXY-1-C6 | reverse complement strand
GTAAGTACCGGAATATCAAAAGCGTCGCAGAATTTCACGAAATCTGCTGCTTTTCTTGCGCCTCTTGCAGAGATGCTTCCGTCAAATGTTTCTGTTTTCTTGCCTTCTGCGTCATATACTTCGCTTTCTGTTTGCAACAGCACCTACTGTAGCGCCGTTTAAACGGATAAAGCCTGTAACCATGTCTTTTGCATAGTCTGCTTTTGTACTCACGAAGAATTCACCGTTGTCAGCGATCTGGGAAAGTGCGATTGCTGTGTCACCTGCACAGTTTGCAAGATCTGCGCATACGCGGTTAAGATCATCTGTACACTCTGTGTAATTGTCTGTGTCTTCATTATTAGAAGGAAGAAGTGATACTAAGGAGACGGATCTGGCCAAGAATCTCATCCTCTGTACCAACGCCATCGATCACACCTGTCTCTTTGCTCTGGAAATCAGCTGCTGCTGTGTCGCATTTGTCTGTGTTGTTTCCTTCCAGTGCGTTTGGTGTGTTGACGAACGTTTTTCCTTTTTGGATTCCATGAATGTGAAATCTGTCAGGGACGGGATAACTGCCATACCACCGCCGCATGTTCCGAAGATTGCTGTGATCTGCGGGATCAGCACCGGATGCCAGTGTCTGTTTCAGATAAATCTGTCCGAAAGCTTCCAGTGCGTCTGTTGCTTCCTGAAGACGGATACCTGCACAGTCAACAAGTCCGATAACCGGAGCGCCTGTTTTCATGGCAAGATCATAAAGTCTTGTGATCTTCTTTGCATGCATTTCACCAACGGTCCCGTTTAATACAGATGCATCCTGGCTGTATACATAAACCAGTTTGTCATCGATCACACCATATCCGGTGATAACACCGTCAGATGGTGCCTTGTTTGCAGTCATGTTGAAATCTGTGGATCTGGCTGTTACACCCTGTCCGATTTCGACAAAACTGTTTGCGTCAAGCAAAGAAGTAATTCTTGTGCCTGCTAAGCTTTGTGTTGCATTACTCATTCTTGTTTGCCCTCCATCTTTATGAGAATATTTAAAAGTTAACCCAAAAATTTAGCCGATTTTAATTTTACCTTTTTCGGCAGAAAATTTCAACATTTATTTGTCATTTTCGTTAAAAATATAGCAGAAAAATTTGTCAGGTTTCTCCAAATTTGTTGTTTTGAGCATCTCTTCCTATTTAATAGAGGGTATTACGGTTATTTTGTATTGTCCTGTATTTCACCCTCTCCCGCAAACCAGTGTGTCGACAAGTTGATTTCTCGAACAATCCTGCGTCTGAATTTCTTATTTCTATCCTGCAAGATTGTTTCAAGAATCGACTTGTCGGCACGCCAGAGCGTGTTTGAAGCAACTATACCACACACTTGTCTGCGAATCCGACTACACAGGTATAAAAGTCTCAGCAAAACCATAGATGTTTTTTATTATATAGCACGAATTATCAATTAGATTTATGGATTATCCCGTTAATATAATTAACACATCAAAGAAATTCAGGCCACAGCTAAAGCACTGAACAATTATATAGCACTCCTCGTAAATAATGCATTTAAGACAGTTCAGCAGAGTGCGAAAGACAAGGAAGATATCTGCAGGCGTGCTTGACGCACAGCAAAGATATCTGACGCAGGATTTCACACTCTGATGGACTGGATTAAAATGCATTATTTTAGAGGATTGCTATAGATCCAACAGAAAATTTCAGGAGGAAAGACGTAATGAAAAGCAATTACCAGCATATTTTCACACCACTCACAGTAAAAAATATGACTATCAAAAACCGTATCGTTATGATGCCTATGGGAACCAATTACGGGGAACAGAACGGCGAAATGAGTTTTCTTCACATTAATTATTATAAAGAGCGTGCCAAAGGCGGCACAGGTCTGATCATCGTAGAGAATGCAAGCGTAGATTCTCCGCAGGGTTCCAACGGAACTACTCAGCTTCGTATTGACCACGACAACTATCTGCCGCGTCTGTACAAATTCTGTGAAGAGATCCACAAATATGGTACCTGTATTGCGATCCAGATCAACCACGCAGGTGCTTCCGCTGTTTCCGCACGTACAAATATGCAGCCGGTTTCCGCATCTGATATTCCGTCCAAAGAAGGCGGAGAGATCCCGCGTCCGTTATCAGTGGAAGAAATCCATCACATTGTAAAGAAATACGGCGAGGCTGCAAAGAGAGCCCAGGCTGCAGGTTTTGACGCAGTAGAAATCCATGCGGGACATTCCTATCTGATCAGCCAGTTCCTCTCTCCTCTTACAAACAAACGTACAGATGAGTTCGGCGGATCTGTGGAAAACAGAACACGTTTCTGCCGTATGGTCATTGAAGAAGTAAGAAAACAGGTCGGACCTTTCTTCCCGATCATGCTCCGTCTCAGCGCAGATGAGCTGATGGAAGGCGGTAACACTCTCGAGGATACTCTTGAATATCTGGAATATATTCAGGATGAAGTTGATATCTTCGATGTTTCCTGCGGTTTAAACGGTTCTATCCAGTATCAGATCGATGCCAACTACATGAAAGACGGATGGCGTTCCTATATGCCTAAAGCTGTCAGAGAGAAATTCGGCAAACCATGTATCTCCATGGGAAATATCCGTAACCCGAAGGTTGCTGAGCAGATCCTCGCTGACGGCGATGCAGACCTGATCGGTATGGGACGTGGTCTTATCGCAGAACCTGCATGGGTAAACAAAGTAGCTACAGGCAGAGAATGTGACCTTCGCAAATGTATCTCCTGTAACATCGGATGTGCAGGAAACAGAATCGGCTTTAACCGTCCGATCCGCTGTACTGTAAACCCGGCTGTTCTGGAAGGTGATGTTTATAAGAATCAGAAAGTGAACAAGAACTGTAACGTTGTAGTAATCGGAGGCGGTACTGCCGGACTGGAAGCTGCCTGTACAGCCGCAGAAGTAGGCTGTAATACCTTCCTTCTGGAAAAGGGTGAGACTCTTGGCGGTCTTGCTTCTGTGATCTCTAAGATCCCTGCAAAGAAGCGTCTGGCTGATTTCCCGAACTATCTGATTCACAGAGCAGAGCAGCTTGAGAATCTTTATATCTTTACAAACACAGAGGGAACACCGGAAAATATCCGCAAGTTCCATCCAAACCTGATCGTAAGCTCCACAGGTTCCGCACCACTGCTTCCTCCGATCAAGGGACTTCACGACCGCATTGACAAAGAAGGCAGCAAGGTTGCTTCTATCCTGGGAATGATTAATCACATCAATGACTATCCGGAAGATATGACAAGCAAGAAAGTTGTTGTTGTGGGCGGCGGTGCTGTTGGTCTTGATGTTGTGGAATTCTTTGCAGCAAGAAATGCTGAGATTTCTATTGTGGAGATGATGGATCAGATCGGACGTGACCTGGATCCTGTTACAAAGAATGACATGAAGGACCAGATGAAGAAACATCATGTGGCCCAGCTTACAAAGACAGCTCTTCAGGAAGTAAAAGACAGCTCTTTCCTTGTAAAAGATGCAGAAGGTGAACGTGAGCTTCCATTTGACTACGGATTCGTATGTCTTGGTATGAGAGCTCAGGGACAGCTTTTCGCAGAGCTTTCCGATGCTTTTGTTTCTGATGATGTTGAGATCCTGAACATCGGAGACAGCAAACGTGCAAGAAGGATCATCGACGGAACTCTGGAAGGAAGAAATATCCTTAATACACTGACTCAGATGGGATACCTTTAATAAAAACCTTTACAACAAAATACGAAAGGGGATATTATAATGGCTGAAAGAATTACCGGACATACTGAATTAATCGGTCTGATGGCTTACCCGATCCGTCACTCCAGCTCTCCTGCAATGCAGAATGAGGCTTTTGCAAAACTCGGGTATGACTACGCTTACCTTGCTTTCGAGGTTGGCGCAGATGAGATTGAGGATGCAGTAAAAGCAATCCGTACTCTGAAAATGAGAGGATCCAATGTTTCCATGCCAAATAAAACTCTGGTTGGAAAATACCTGGATGAACTTTCTCCTGCAGCAGAATTATGCGGTGCAGTTAACACGATCGTAAATGACAACGGTCATCTTACAGGTCATATCACTGACGGTATCGGATTTATGTCTGCCCTGAAAGATAATGATATTGATGTGATCGGAAAGAAAATGACTATCGTCGGTGCAGGCGGTGCTGCCACTGCCATCGAGATCCAGGCTGCTTTGGACGGCGTTGCCGAGATCACAATCTTTAACCGCAAGGATGAATTCTGGAATCGTGCAGTATCCACAGTAGAGAAGATCAACGCAAAGACATCCTGCCATGCAGTTCTTTATGATCTGGCAGATCTTGATAAACTGAAAGCTGAGATGGATGACAGTTTTATCTTTGTCAATGCTACAGGTGTGGGAATGAAACCACTGGAAAGCCAGTCCGTTGTTCCGGACAAGTCTTACTTCCGTCCTGAGCTGATCGTTATTGATGTTCCTTACTCTCCTCTGGAAACAAAGATGCGTTCCATGGCCAAGGAAGTTGGATGTAAGACAATGAATGGTCTGGGAATGATGTTATTCCAGGGTTCCGCTGCATTTGAGTTATGGACAGGTGAACCAATGCCTATCGAACATATGAAAGAGATTCTTCACATCTCCTATGATGACTGATACCTGATGGTATCTTCAGTAAAGATATCTCATATTGTGATGCAGAACAGATCATTTCACTGATCTTTCTGCACATAATATTTGATATATACCGCTTTTCGGCGTACTGCAGGAGATGTACTGATATATTACTCCGCGCAGAATGTACATATCCTGCAGTTTGCTTCAAAAAGCTGTTGATCATGCGGTTATGTTACGGTTATTCTTATAACAGTTCCATAATAATCCGGAACTACTATAATACAACAGAAAATATGAGGATAAACAGATGAACACAGTTCAGGTAAAAAACACTGTGATCGGCGAGGGCAGACCTAAGATCTGCGTTCCCATCGTAGGAAAAACAAAAACAGACATTCTCGAAGAAGCCAAAAAGATCACTACTCTTCCTGTTGATGTAGTTGAGTGGCGTATAGACTGGTTTGATGATGTCTTTGCTACTGAGAAAGTATTAGAAACCGCTAAAGAGCTTCAGGAAGTTTTAAAAGACATTCCTGTTCTCCTTACATTCCGTACTTCCAAAGAAGGCGGTGAGAAAGAAATTTCTGTAAATGACTATGCTGCTTTAAATATTGCAGCTGCTCAGAGCGGTTATGTAGATTTAATTGATGTAGAAGCATTTACAGGTGATGAAGTTGTTAAGACAATCATCAATGCTGCTCATGAGGCAGGTGTAAAGGTAATTGCTTCCAACCATGATTTCTTTAAGACTCCGGAGAAGGAGGAGATCATCCGACGCCTCTGCATGATGCAGGAGCTGGGTGCTGATATCCCTAAGATTGCAGTAATGCCTACCTGTAAGCAGGATGTTATCACACTGCTGTCTGCTACTCTGGAAATGTCTGAGAAATATGCAGACCGCCCGATCATTACCATGTCCATGGCTGGAACAGGTGTTGTCAGCCGCCTTACAGGTGAGACATTCGGCTCCGCTCTCACTTTCGGTGCTGCTTCCAAAGCTTCTGCTCCGGGACAGGTCGGTGTGCATGAATTAAAACAGGTGCTGGATATCATTCACAGCAGCCTGTGATCTGTTGATGAATGATGTGATATCGGATGCTATTCTTGCCTATAGCTGATATCACTCATATTCGTCAACAGATTGTTACAGAATTTGAATTTAATAATTACGACTCCTTAAAATAATAATTGATGAAAACCAAGAAGAACAGCCCCGAATCCCGGCTGTTCTTCTTGGCCAAGAAGAACAGCCGGGATTCGGGGCTGTTCTTCTTGGTTTTCATCAATTATTATTTTAAGGAGTCATAATTATTAAATTCAAATTCTGTAACAATCTGTTGACGAATATGAGTGATATCAGCTATAGGCAAGAATAGCATCCGATATCACATCATTCATCAACAGATCACAGGCTGCTGTGAATGATATCCAGCACCTGTTTTAATTCATGCACACCGACCTGTCCCGGAGCAGAAGCTTTGGAAGCAGCACCGAAAGTGAGAGCGGAGCCGAATGTCTCACCTGTAAGGCGGCTGACAACACCTGTTCCAGCCATGGACATGGTAATGATCGGGCGGTCTGCATGTTTCTCAGACATTTCCAGAGTAGCAGACAGCAGTGTGATAACATCCTGCTTACAGGTAGGCATTACTGCAATCTTAGGGATATCAGCACCCAGCTCCTGCATCATGCAGAGGCGTCGGATGATCTCCTCCTTCTCCGGAGTCTTAAAGAAATCATGGTTGGAAGCAATTACCTTTACACCTGCCTCATGAGCAGCATTGATGATTGTCTTAACAACTTCATCACCTGTAAATGCTTCTACATCAATTAAATCTACATAACCGCTCTGAGCAGCTGCAATATTTAAAGCAGCATAGTCATTTACAGAAATTTCTTTCTCACCGCCTTCTTTGGAAGTACGGAATGTAAGGAGAACAGGAATGTCTTTTAAAACTTCCTGAAGCTCTTTAGCGGTTTCTAATACTTTCTCAGTAGCAAAGACATCATCAAACCAGTCTATACGCCACTCAACTACATCAACAGGAAGAGTAGTGATCTTTTTGGCTTCTTCGAGAATGTCTGTTTTTGTTTTTCCTACGATGGGAACGCAGATCTTAGGTCTGCCCTCGCCGATCACAGTGTTTTTTACCTGAACTGTGTTCATCTGTTTATCCTCATATTTTCTGTTGTATTATAGTAGTTCCGGATTATTATGGAACTGTTATAAGAATAACCGTAACATAACCGCATGATCAACAGCTTTTTGAAGCAAACTGCAGGATATGTACATTCTGCGCGGAGTAATATATCAGTACATCTCCTGCAGTACGCCGAAAAGCGGTATATATCAAATATTATGTGCAGAAAGATCAGTGAAATGATCTGTTCTGCATCACAATATGAGATATCTTTACTGAAGATACCATCAGGTATCAGTCATCATAGGAGATGTGAAGAATCTCTTTCATATGTTCGATAGGCATTGGTTCACCTGTCCATAACTCAAATGCAGCGGAACCCTGGAATAACATCATTCCCAGACCATTCATTGTCTTACATCCAACTTCCTTGGCCATGGAACGCATCTTTGTTTCCAGAGGAGAGTAAGGAACATCAATAACGATCAGCTCAGGACGGAAGTAAGACTTGTCCGGAACAACGGACTGGCTTTCCAGTGGTTTCATTCCCACACCTGTAGCATTGACAAAGATAAAACTGTCATCCATCTCAGCTTTCAGTTTATCAAGATCTGCCAGATCATAAAGAACTGCATGGCAGGATGTCTTTGCGTTGATCTTCTCTACTGTGGATACTGCACGATTCCCAGAATTCATCCTTGCGGTTAAAGATTGTGATCTCGGCAACGCCGTCCAAAGCAGCCTGGATCTCGATGGCAGTGGCAGCACCGCCTGCACCGACGATAGTCATTTTCTTTCCGATCACATCAATATCATTATCTTTCAGGGCAGACATAAATCCGATACCGTCAGTGATATGACCTGTAAGATGACCGTTGTCATTTACGATCGTGTTAACTGCACCGCATAATTCTGCTGCAGGAGAAAGTTCATCCAGGTATTTTCCAACCAGAGTTTTATTTGGCATGGAAACATTGGATCCTCTCATTTTCAGAGTACGGATTGCTTTTACTGCATCCTCAATCTCATCTGCGCCAACCTCGAAAGCAAGGTAAGCGTAGTCATACCCGAGTTTCGCAAAAGCCTCATTCTGCATTGCAGGAGAGCTGGAGTGACGGATCGGGTAAGCCATCAGACCGATTAATTCAGTATGTCCGGTAATTCTTTCAGCCATTATAATATCCCCTTTCGTATTTTGTTGTAAAGGTTTTTATTAAAGGTATCCCATCTGAGTCAGTGTATTAAGGATATTTCTTCCTTCCAGAGTTCCGTCGATGATCCTTCTTGCACGTTTGCTGTCTCCGATGTTCAGGATCTCAACATCATCAGAAACAAAAGCATCGGAAAGCTCTGCGAAAAGCTGTCCCTGAGCTCTCATACCAAGACATACGAATCCGTAGTCAAATGGAAGCTCACGTTCACCTTCTGCATCTTTTACAAGGAAAGAGCTGTCTTTTACTTCCTGAAGAGCTGTCTTTGTAAGCTGGGCCACATGATGTTTCTTCATCTGGTCCTTCATGTCATTCTTTGTAACAGGATCCAGGTCACGTCCGATCTGATCCATCATCTCCACAATAGAAATCTCAGCATTTCTTGCTGCAAAGAATTCCACAACATCAAGACCAACAGCACCGCCGCCCACAACAACAACTTTCTTGCTTGTCATATCTTCCGGATAGTCATTGATGTGATTAATCATTCCCAGGATAGAAGCAACCTTGCTGCCTTCTTTGTCAATGCGGTCGTGAAGTCCCTTGATCGGAGGAAGCAGTGGTGCGGAACCTGTGGAGCTTACGATCAGGTTTGGATGGAACTTGCGGATATTTTCCGGTGTTCCCTCTGTGTTTGTAAAGATATAAAGATTCTCAAGCTGCTCTGCTCTGTGAATCAGATAGTTCGGGAAATCAGCCAGACGCTTCTTTGCAGGGATCTTAGAGATCACAGAAGCAAGACCGCCAAGAGTCTCACCCTTTTCCAGAAGGAAGGTATTACAGCCTACTTCTGCGGCTGTACAGGCAGCTTCCAGTCCGGCAGTACCGCCTCCGATTACTACAACGTTACAGTTCTTGTTCACTTTCTGATTCTTATAAACATCACCTTCCAGAACAGCCGGGTTTACAGTACAGCGGATCGGACGGTTAAAGCCGATTCTGTTTCCTGCACATCCGATGTTACAGGAGATACATTTGCGAAGGTCACATTCTCTGCCTGTAGCTACTTTGTTTACCCATGCAGGTTCTGCGATAAGACCACGTCCCATACCGATCAGGTCTGCATCGCCGTCAGCGAGGATCTGCTCAGCAACCTTCGGGTTACGGATATTTCCCATGGAGATACATGGTTTGCCGAATTTCTCTCTGACAGCTTTAGGCATATAGGAACGCCATCCGTCTTTCATGTAGTTGGCATCGATCTGATACTGGATAGAACCGTTTAAACCGCAGGAAACATCGAAGATATCAACTTCATCCTGAATATATTCCAGATATTCAAGAGTATCCTCGAGAGTGTTACCGCCTTCCATCAGCTCATCTGCGCTGAGACGGAGCATGATCGGGAAGAAAGGTCCGACCTGTTTTCTTACTTCTTCAATGACCATACGGCAGAAACGTGTTCTGTTTTCCACAAATCCGCCGAACTCATCTGTACGTTTGTTTGTAAGAGGAGAGAGGAACTGGCTGATCAGATAGGAATGTCCCGCATGGATTTCTACTGCGTCAAAACCTGCAGCCTGGGCTCTCTTTGCAGCCTCGCCGTATTTCTTTACAATGTGATGGATTTCTTCCACTGATAACGGACGCGGGATCTCTCCGCCTTCTTTGGACGGAATATCAGATGCGGAAACCGGCTGCATATTTGTACGTGCGGAAACAGCGGAAGCACCTGCGTGGTTGATCTGGATCGCAATACAGGTACCATATTTGTGGATCTCTTCACAGAATTTGTACAGACGCGGCAGATAGTTGTCGTGGTCAATACGAAGCTGAGTAGTTCCGTTGGAACCCTGCGGAGAATCTACGCTTGCATTCTCTACGATGATCAGACCTGTGCCGCCTTTGGCACGCTCTTTATAATAATTAATGTGAAGAAAACTCATTTCGCCGTTCTGTTCCCCGTAATTGGTTCCCATAGGCATCATAACGATACGGTTTTTGATAGTCATATTTTTTACTGTGAGTGGTGTGAAAATATGCTGGTAATTGCTTTTCATTACGTCTTTCCTCCTGAAATTTTCTGTTGGTCTATAGCAATCCTCTAAAATAATGCATTTTAATCCAGTCCATCAGAGTGTGAAATCCTGCGTCAGATATCTTTGCCGTGCGTCAAGCACGCCTGCAGATATCTTCCTTGTCTTTCGCACTCTGCTGAACTGTCTTAAATGCATTATTTGCCAGGAGTGCTGTGTCATTGTTCAGTGCTTTAGCTGTGGCCTGAATTTCTTTGATGTGTTAATTATATTAACGGGATAATCCATAAATCTAATTGATAATTCGTGCTATATAATAAAAAACATCTATGGTTTTGCTGAGACTTTTATACCTGTGTAGTCGGATTCGCAGACAAGTGTGTGGTATAGTTGCTTCAAACACGCTCTGGTGTGCCGACAAGTTGATTCTTGAAACAATCTTGCAGGATAGAAATAAGAAATTCAGACGCAGGATTGTTCGAGAAATCAACTTGTCGACACACTGGTTTGCGGGAGAGGGTGAAATACAGGACAATACAAAATAACCGTAATACCCTCTATTAAATAGGAAGAAATACTCAAAAAAACAAAATTTGGAGAAACCTGACAAATTTTTCTGCTATATTTTTAACGAAAATGACAAATAAATGTTGAAATTTTCTGCCGAAAAAGGTAAAATTAAAATCGGCTAAATTTTTGGGTTAACTTTTAAATATTCTCATAAAGATGGAGGGCAAACAAGAATGAGTAATGCAACACAAAGCTTAGCAGGCACAAGAATTACTTCTTTGCTTGACGCAAACAGTTTTGTCGAAATCGGACAGGGTGTAACAGCCAGATCCACAGATTTCAACATGACTGCAAACAAGGCACCATCTGACGGTGTTATCACCGGATATGGTGTGATCGATGACAAACTGGTTTATGTATACAGCCAGGATGCATCTGTATTAAACGGTACTGTTGGTGAAATGCATGCAAAGAAGATCACAAGACTTTATGATCTTGCCATGAAAACAGGCGCTCCGGTTATCGGACTTGTTGACTGTGCAGGTATCCGTCTTCAGGAAGCAACAGACGCACTGGAAGCTTTCGGACAGATTTATCTGAAACAGACACTGGCATCCGGTGCTGATCCCGCAGATCACAGCAATCTTCGGAACATGCGGCGGTGGTATGGCAGTTATCCCGTCCCTGACAGATTTCACATTCATGGAATCCAAAAAAGGAAAAACGTTCGTCAACACACCAAACGCACTGGAAGGAAACAACACAGACAAATGCGACACAGCAGCAGCTGATTTCCAGAGCAAAGAGACAGGTGTGATCGATGGCGTTGGTACAGAGGATGAGATTCTTGGCCGAGATCCGTTCCTTAGTATCACTTCTTCCTTCTAATAATGAAGACACAGACAATTACACAGAGTGTACAGATGATCTTAACCGCGTATGCGCAGATCTTGCAAACTGTGCAGGTGACACAGCAATCGCACTTTCCCAGATCGCTGACAACGGTGAATTCTTCGAGACAAAAGCAGACTATGCAAAAGACATGGTTACAGGCTTTATCCGTTTAAACGGCGCTACAGTAGGTGCTGTTGCAAACAGAAAGCGAAGTATATGACGCAGAAGGCAAGAAAACAGAAACATTTGACGGAAGCATCTCTGCAAGAGGCGCAAGAAAAGCAGCAGATTTCGTGAAATTCTGCGACGCTTTTGATATTCCGGTACTTACACTTACAAACGCAACAGGCTTCATGGCAACCTTATGCAGCGAGAAGATGATGGCGAAATCCGTAGGTGAACTGGTAGCTGCATTCGCAGATGCAACTGTTCCGAAGGTAAATGTGATCATCGGCAAAGCTTACGGTACAGCTTACGTGGCAATGAACAGCAAATCTATCGGTGCAGACCTTGTATATGCATGGGATAACGCAGAGATCGGTATGATGGATGCTTCCCTGGCAGCCAAGATCATGTACGCAGATGCAGATGCTGCTGAACTGAATGAAAAAGCTGCTCAGTACAGAGAGCTTCAGAATGGTGTTGCTTCCGCAGCAGCAAGAGGCTATGTTGACACTGTGATCAGCCCGGCTGACACAAGAAAATATGTAATCGGTGCATTTGAGATGCTGTTCACAAAGAGAGAAGATCGTCCGTCTAAGAAACATGGAACGGTCTAAGCGGGGTGACGCATATGAAAATGATCAAAAAAATAACTTCTGTATTCATGACATTTCTCGTAATGGCTGCGCTGGTGATCGGCAGCACCTCTGTGGTATTTGCCGCAGATAAGGTTGATGATACTGTTAAGTCCACACTGGTAACTACAGCAGAAGGACTGACAGATGCCATTGTCCAGCTTAAGGATGAAGAAATCGAGAATTACATGAGTTCAGGAGATGACTTTACAACAAGTGCCATGCAGTCCTGGCAGACATCCAAGGATGAACTTGGCGCAAAGAAGGACAGCAATGGTGAAACTACTGTAACTTTCAAAGATGATCAGTACACAGTTACTGTTCCTCTTAAATTTGAGAAAGCAGAAGCAAACTTTGTATATGTCTTTGACTCACAGGGAACACCGACTTCCATGTCTGTAGATGTACAGTATGGTATGGGCAAGACTCTTCAGAGAGCAGGTCTTAATACTCTGATGGGTATTGGAACTGTATTCGTAATGCTGATTTTATTAAGCCTTCTGATTTCTCTGTTTAGATTTATTCCGAATCCGGAAGCAAAGAAAGCAGCAGAAGCAAAAGCTGCCAAAGCTGCAAAAGAGGCAGAGGCAGCAGCCATCGCACAGGCAGCACCTGCACAGGCAGAAGAGAACCTTGCAGATGACGGAGAGCTGGTAGCTGTTATTGCAGCAGCCATCGCAGCAGCAGAAGGAACTACAACAGATGGCTTCGTAGTTCGTTCCATCCGTAAAGTAAAAAGAAATAGAAGATAATTGTCATTTATTTAGGAGGATTTTAAAATGAAAAGCTATACAATTACAGTAAACGGTACAGCATATGAAGTAACTGTTGAAGAAACAGGAAGCGTATCCGCTCCTGCAGCAGCTCCAAAAGCAGCACCTAAGGCTGCACCTGCAGCAGCTCCGAAAGCAGCAGCACCTGCAGCAGGCGCCGGCGCAGTGAAAGTAACTGCTTCCGTACCTGGCAAAGTTGTCAAAGTAGCAGCAAGCGTTGGACAGGCAGTAAAAGCCGGAGACAGCGTAATTATTCTTGAATCCATGAAAATGGAAATCCCTGTAGTAGCTCCTCAGGACGGTACTATCGCAAGCATTGATGTTGCAGAAGGTGCCTCTGTAGAAAACGGAGATACTTTAGCAACAATGAACTAAGACGGGAGGTAGTCAAATGTCTTATGTAACAGAAACATTGTCCAACCTGATTCATCAGACAGCATTCTTTAATCTGACATGGGGCAATTACCTGATGATCGCAGTAGCCTGCGTATTCCTTTACCTTGCTATCAAGAAGGGATTCGAGCCGCTTCTGCTTGTTCCTATCGCATTCGGTATGCTGCTTGTAAATATCTATCCGGACATTATGGCAAATCCGGAAGATATGTCCAATGGTGTAGGTGGACTTCTTCATTATTTCTACATCCTTGATGAGTGGAGTATCTTACCATCCCTGATCTTCATGGGTGTAGGTGCCATGACAGACTTCGGTCCGCTGATCGCAAACCCGATCAGCTTCCTGATGGGTGCTGCGGCACAGCTTGGTATCTATGCAGCTTACTTCCTTGCAATCTTTCTTGGATTCAATGGAAAAGCAGCAGCAGCAATCTCCATCATCGGTGGTGCTGACGGCCCGACTTCCATTTTCCTTGCAGGTAAACTTGGACAGTCTGCACTGATGGGACCGATCGCAGTGGCAGCATATTCCTATATGTCACTGGTTCCAATCATCCAGCCGCCTATCATGAAACTCTGCACAACAGAGAAAGAACGTAAGATCAAAATGGATCAGCTTCGCCCGGTTTCCAAACTGGAGAAGATCCTGTTCCCGATCGTTATCACAATCGTTGTCTGCCTGATTTTGCCTACAACAGCTCCGCTGGTTGGTATGCTCATGCTTGGTAACCTGTTCAGAGAGTGCGGTGTTGTAAAACAGCTGACAGAAACAGCTTCCAATGCCCTGATGTATATCGTAGTTATCCTTCTGGGTACATCCGTAGGTGCTTCCACAAGTGCAGAAGCATTCTTAAACGCAGATACTCTGAAGATCGTAGTTTTAGGTCTTGTTGCATTCGCAATCGGTACATTCGGCGGATGTATGCTTGGTAAACTGCTCTGCAAACTGACTCATGGAAAGATCAACCCGCTGATCGGTTCCGCAGGTGTATCCGCAGTACCTATGGCAGCCCGTGTATCCCAGAAAGTGGGTGCAGAGGCAGATCCTACAAACTTCCTTCTGATGCACGCAATGGGCCCGAACGTTGCCGGTGTTATCGGTACAGCCGTAGCAGCCGGAACATTTATGGCTATTTTCGGAGTATAACCAAATCAAGCAAGCTATCTTGCTTGTATCAGGAGGAGTGCAACTCCTTCTGATAAGCTGCGGAGCAGCTATTTGGTTATGAGCAAGTAGCGAAGCGGATTGCGAATATCCGATTAAACAGAACTATAAAGGAGATTTAATAATGGCAGAATTAGAGAAAAAACCTGTTAAAATTGTGGAAACCATTCTCCGTGATGCTCATCAGTCCCAGATTGCAACACGTATGACCACAGAACAGATGCTTCCGATCGTAGATAAACTTGATAAAGTCGGCTATCACGCAGTAGAGTGCTGGGGTGGTGCAACATTCGATGCATCCCTTCGTTTCCTTCACGAAGATCCATGGGAAAGACTTCGTAAATTACGTGACGGCTTCAAGAACACAAAACTTCAGATGCTTTTCCGTGGACAGAACATCCTTGGATACCGTCCATACGCAGATGACGTTGTAGAATACTTCGTACAGAAATCTGCAGCAAACGGAATCGACATCATCCGTATTTTTGACTGCCTCAATGACCTTCGTAACCTGCAGACAGCAGTAAGCGCTGCAAACAAAGAGAAGGCTCATGCACAGGTAGCTCTTTCCTACACATTAGGAGATGCTTACACACTGGAATACTGGACAGACATTGCAAAACGTATCGAAGATATGGGCGCTGATTCCATCTGTATCAAAGATATGGCAGGTCTTCTCCTTCCAAACAAAGCTACAGAGCTTGTAACAGCATTAAAAGAAACAGTTAAGATCCCGATCGACCTTCATACACATTACACCTCAGGTGTAGCTTCCATGACTTACTTAAAAGCAGTAGAAGCAGGTGTGGATATCATCGATACAGCAATGTCTCCATTTGCACTGGGAACATCCCAGCCTGCAACAGAGGTTATGGTTGAGACATTCAAGGATACACCATACGACACAGGATTTGATCAGAAGCTTCTCTCCGAGATCGCTGACTACTTCCGTCCGATCCGTGACGAAGCTCTTGACAGCGGACTGCTCAATCCGAAGAACCTTGGTGTTAACATCAAAACTTTACTGTACCAGGTACCGGGCGGTATGCTCTCCAACCTGACTTCCCAGCTGAAAGAACAGCACGCAGAAGACAAATTCTACGATGTTCTCGAGGAAGTTCCGCGTGTACGTAAAGACCTTGGTGAACCGCCGCTTGTTACTCCGTCTTCCCAGATCGTTGGTACACAGGCTGTATTCAACGTACTTATGGGCGAGAGATACAAAATGGTTACAAAAGAAACAAAAGATATCCTGTTAGGAAAATACGGCGCAACTGTAAAACCGTTTAATCCGGAAGTACAGAAGAAGTGTATCGGCGATGAGAAACCGATCACATGCCGTCCGGCAGACCTTCTTGACAACGAGCTTGAGAAACTTGAGAGCGAAATGGCTCAGTACAAGGAACAGGATGAAGACGTATTAACATACGCACTGTTCCCACAGGTAGCTATGGACTTCTTCAAATACCGTCAGGCTCAGAAAACAAAAGTTGACGAGAAAGCAGCTGACAAAAAGAACGGAGCATATCCTGTATAATTGATCAGTAATTAAATATGTCCAAACGAAAAAAGGAGCTTGCGTAAGCAGGCTCCTTTGCGTTATTATGAAAGAATATGATACCCGGGAATATAATGTGCCAATGGGGATATGATGCCAGTGGTACATATCTATATTGATCGTAGCGAAGCGGAGACGTGGAACTATGATGAAATAGACAATCTGCAGGGTAAAATAAATACAGGAGAATATTCCATGAGCAAAGTTATAATAATCGGCGGCGGAGCCGCCGGAATGATGGCAGGGGTTTTTGCGGCCCGTAACCATCATGAAGTTCATATATTAGAGAAGAACGAGAAACTGGGAAAGAAAGTCTTCATCACAGGAAAAGGCAGATGCAATGTGACAAATGCCTGCGACACAGAAGAACTCTTTCCTGCAATGATGAGCAATCCCAAGTTCCTCTACAGCAGTTTCTATTCATTTACCCCTCAGGATGTAATGGAGTTCTTTGAGAAAGCAGGTGTCCCTCTGAAGGTAGAGCGTGGAAACAGAGTATTCCCACAGTCTGACCATTCCTCAGACATCATCCGCGCTCTGGAGCGTGAGCTGAAGAAAGCAGGAGCAAAGATTCATCTTCACACTGCTGTACAGGAAATCGTAAAGAAACCTGTAACAGATTCGGCAAATACCCTGGAATCAGAAGCTACATTAACAGAATCAGGATCTGATGCAGGAAAAGGCAGAAAAGGAAAAAAATCACCTGACATACCGCAGGAGAAGATCACAGGAGTCATCCTTACAGACGGAACCTTCATGGAAGGCGATGCAGTCATCGTGGCAACTGGCGGATTCTCTTATCAGAGCACCGGCTCAACAGGCGATGGATACCGCTTTGCAAGAGAACTTGGATTGAAGGTCACAGACATTGCACCTTCTCTTGTCCCATTAAAGACAAAAGAAGACTATATCCCTAAGCTTCAGGGACTTTCCCTTAAGAATACAGGACTTACCATAAAGAATGGAAAGAAAGTACTCTATGAGGATTTCGGAGAGATGATGTTCACCCATTTCGGAGTCACAGGTCCCATGATCCTCTCCGCCAGTGCTCATATAGGTGCAAAACTGGCGAAAGCACCAAACGGCGAACTGTCCGCATATCTGGATCTGAAGCCTGCACTCACCAGAGAACAACTGGATGCCAGGATCCTGCGTGAATTTGAAGCAGGACCAAACAAACAGTTCAAGAATGTGATTGGTGTACTTTTTCCGTCATCTCTGACTCCGGTAATGCTGGAACTGGGTGGAATCCCCGCAGAGAAGAAAATCCACGATATCTCCAGAGAAGAACGCCAGCACTTCATTGACCTTATCAAAGCCTTCCCCTTCACAATCACAGGAATGGGTGAGTTCAAAGAAGCCATCATCACCAGAGGCGGCGTCTCTGTCAAAGAGATCAACCCCGGAACAATGGAATCAAAGAAAATCTCAGGTCTTTACTTCGCAGGCGAAGTGCTGGATCTGGATGCAGTGACAGGTGGATATAACTTACAGATTGCCTGGTCTACCGCATATCTGGCAGCGCAGGCTATACGTTACTGTTCACTCCGTTCACAGTAACGGCTATACAGTAAGCTGAAAAAAGCGGATGATGAGTACCTTGTAGGTGGATGATATCTATGATATGATTCAGCTATACGTTATTTAACGATTTATAAACATCAATCAATAATAAAACAGAGAAAATCTGTTTGAATAATAGAAACAGGAGGAACCACGAAAATGGGATGCAATATAGCCATCGACGGACCTGCAGGAGCAGGTAAGAGTACCATCGCAAAGAAAGTAGCAAAAGAATTATCATTTATCTATGTAGATACAGGAGCCATGTACAGGGCAATGGCTTTATATCTTTTGAACCATGGCGTAAACGGAGAAAATCAGGAAGAGATCGAGGCTGTATGTTCCGGCGCTGACATCTCCATCGAATACAAAAACGGAGAACAGATTGTCATCCTCAACGGAGAGAACGTAAATGCTATGATCCGCACCGAACAGGTAGGAAACATGGCATCCAAAAGTTCCGCAAACCCGAAAGTCAGAGCCCATCTTCTGAAACTTCAGAGAACTCTGGCAGAGAAAAACGACGTAGTCATGGACGGCAGAGATATCGGCACAACCATCCTTCCAAACGCAGAAGTAAAAATCTACCTCACAGCAAGCGCAGACACCAGAGCAAAAAGAAGAGCACTGGAATATGAACAGAAGGGAGAATCCTTCGACTTGGACCAGATCCGAAAAGACATCATCGAGCGCGACGAACGCGACATGAACCGCGAAATCTCCCCTCTGAAACAGGCAGACGACGCAGTGCTTGTAGATTCTTCGGAAATGGGAATTGATGATGTTGTAAATGCGATTCTTAATGTATATAAGGAAAAAGTGCAGAAATAATTTAAGAAGGATTATTTTATGAAAGTAAAAGTAGCAGAAACAGCAGGCTTCTGCTTCGGCGTCAAACGTGCAGTGAACAAAGTCTACGAACTCATAGACACAGAACAGAAACCTATTTTCACTCTGGGCCCGATCATCCACAACGAAGGCGTAGTAGCGGATCTGGAAGCTCGTGGCGTCCATGTTATCGCAGAAGCGGATCTGGATTCCCCGGATGACACCCTGCAGAACGGAACAGTAGTCATCCGCTCTCACGGTGTAGGCAAAGCCATCTACGATAAGCTGAAAGAAAAAAACATCTCTTATGTAGATGTGACCTGCCCCTTCGTTCTGAAAATCCACAGGATCGTGGAAAAAGAAAGCCTTGCAGGAAACCACATCATCATCATCGGCGACAAAGACCACCCTGAAGTACAGGGCATCTGCGGCTGGTGTCAGGGACCGTACACGGTGATCAGAAACAAAGAAGAAGCCGAAGCATTTGATAAATCCCCCAAAAGGCAAAAAAATAAGCATTGTGTCCCAGACGACATTTAATTACAACAAATTTAAAGATTTAGTTGAAATTCTTTGCAAAAAGAGGTATGATAATAATGTTTTAAATATTCTCAATATTTTAAACACTATTTGTAATGCTACCGAAGAACGGCAGAGAGAAGCAAAAAACATAGCCGGAGAGGTAGACACTATGTTGGTCGTAGGTGGCCGGCACAGTTCCAATACTCAAAAGCTGTTTGAAATATGTAAAAAGGAATGTGGAAATACTTACTATATACAAACACCTGTAGACTTGGATTCTGAAATGTTCCAATGCAGTAGTTATGTGGGTCTTACAGACAGGGGCTTCCACCCCAAACAAAATTATTGAGGAGGTTCAAGAACATGTCAGAATTAAGTTTTGAACAAATGCTGGAAGATTCCGTAAAGACTATCAGAAATGGAGAGATTGTACAGGGTACTGTCATCGATGTTAAAGAAGATGAGATTATTCTGAATATCGGTTATAAAGCAGACGGTATTATCACAAAGAACGAATACTCTAACGATGCAAGCCTTGTACTCACAGATGCTGTTCACGTTGGAGACACAATGGAAGCAAAAGTTCTCAAAGTAAACGATGGAGAAGGTCAGGTTACTCTTACTTACAAGAGACTGGCAGCAGAGAAAGGCAACAAACGTCTTGAAGAAGCATTTGAGAATCAGGAAGTATTAAAAGCTCCTGTAACTCAGGTACTTGACGGCGGACTTTGTGTAAACGTAGACGAAGCAAGAGTATTCATTCCTGCAAGTCTCGTTTCCGACACATACGAGAAAGACCTTTCCAAATATGCAGATCAGGAGATCGAATTCGTTATCACAGAATTCAACCCGAGAAGACGCCGCATCATCGGTAACCGTAAACAGCTTCTTCTCGCTGAGAAAGCAGAGAAACAGAAAGAATTAATGGAGAGAATCCATGTTGGCGACACAGTTGAAGGAACAGTTAAGAACGTTACAGATTTCGGTGCATTCATCGATCTGGGCGGAGCTGACGGACTTCTTCACATTTCCGAAATGTCCTGGGGCAGAGTAGAGAACCCGAAGAAAGTATTCACTGTTGGCGATAAAGTCAAAGTTCTTATCAAAGAGATCAACGGAGAGAAGATCGCACTTTCCCTTAAATTCCCGGAAGCAAATCCATGGCTCACAGCAGCTGAGGACTTCGCTGTAGGAAACGTAGTTAAAGGTAAAGTTGCACGTATGACAGACTTCGGTGCATTCGTAGAGCTTGCACCTGGAGTAGATGCACTCCTTCACGTATCCCAGATTTCCAGAGAGCACGTTGCTAAACCTGCAGACGTACTGTCAATTGGACAGGAGATCGAAGCTAAGGTTGTTGACTTCAACGGCGAAGACAAGAAGATCAGCCTGAGCATGAAAGCTCTTGAGGCACCGGCTGAGGAAGCTACAGAAGAATAATTTATCATAATCATGATGTTCAGACACCGTCCCTGTATAAGTTTATATAGGGACGGTGTTTTTGCAGTTATTTGCAATAAAGGGAGATGAAAGAGAAATATGACAGACCACGGTTTATTTGATATCCACTGCCACCTGATTCCGGGAGTGGACGACGGAGCACAGGACCTGGAGGAAACCCGCAGACTGCTCCGCATGGAATATGAACAGGGAGTTAGAAACATTATCGCAACCCCTCATTACAGAGATCAGATGTTTGATACACCCATCCGCACCATCCGCAGCCAGTTCGCTCTGGTGGAGAAATGCGTACAGGAATTCAATCAGGAGCTTGCTAAGGAAGACAGAATGAGAATATACCTGGGCTGTGAATTCCATGCAAACATGCAGATGAGCAGAATGCTGGATGAGGGAAGAGTCAGTACAATGGCAGATTCCGGCTATGTTCTGGTAGAATTCTCAGGAAATGCAGAATACAGCTACATAGAAGACCGTCTCCGCAGCCTTATCATCGTAGGCTACCGTCCCATCATCGCACATGTAGAACGCTGCGACAACATCTGGGGTGACCTGGAACTGATCAGGGACCTTGCACAGATGGGCGCCTATATGCAGGTAAATGCAGATAGCATTCTGGGAAAAAGCGGATTCTATACAAAAAGATTCTGCAGGAAGCTGATGAAAGGAGACCTCCTTCACTTCGTAGGCTCTGACTGCCACGACAGTCGGTACAGGATCTGCCGCACAGGAGAAGCATACAAAAAAGTCATCAGCAAAATGGGACAGGAATATGCTGACAAAATTTTTATTGAAAATCCTTCCACAATTGTAAAAAATGGGGAAAACAGAAGAAAATTTGTCAAATACACTTGAAGAACGTCAGAAATCATATTACAATCTATAAAGTACGGACCGGCCTGTAACTCCGGTTTGATCATATAAGGAAGGAGAATCAAGAATTTGATAAAAGAGGCAAAGAATACCCGGGAAAATCCTGCGCAGCCTGTGGTCACTGAGACGATCATACAGCAGGAAGACACCATAGACCTTGTGGAACTTTTCTGGGTACTGGTCAATCATTGGAAAATTATTCTGCTGACCATGCTGATCACAGCAATGCTGGCAGGTGTCTATTATCTGGTGGGGGTGAAACCATCTTATCAGGCGGATGCATCCATTTTTATCACAAACAATGAATCCGTGATCACAGTTTCTGACCTGCAGCTGAGTTCAGAGCTTACAGAGGACTATGCGAAGATCATCAAGAGCCGTAATGTTCTCAAACAGGTCATCAAAGAGCTGGATCTGGATCTGGATTACAGAGGACTCAGTAAACTGGTCAGTGTAACGAATCCGGACAATTCCCATATTATTACCATCACAGTTACCTGCGGTGACGTGGAACTGTGCAGAGATATTGCAAACAGTCTGATGAATATCGGACTGGATCGTATTTACCAGGTGGTAGGAAGCAGCGAACCTACAGTTATCGATTACTCAGAGGCAGAGGCAGTGGATGAGATCACTCCTGCACTGACAAAATATCTGGCGATTGGACTTCTGCTGGGACTTATCGCAGCCTGTGGACTGATCTGCGTACGTTACATGACAGACACTACATTAAAGACAGAGGATGACCTGAAGAGATATCTGGATATCCCGGTACTTAGTGTGATTCCTTATTACGAAGAGAAGAAAGAGTAGAAGATGGACAGAGAAGATAACAATATTGAATCCCTGTTTCAGGATCTTGTGAAAGAATCCGGATATACGGGAAGACAGACAGAGGTAATACATCCACATGTATCAGATGTATCTTTCCGCGTAAATGAGGCCATTAATGTTCTGCGTGGAAACATCCAGTTAAGTGGAAGCAATATTAAAACAATAGCTGTAACAAGCTCCGTTGCTAATGAGGGTAAATCATCAATAGCCTTCCGCCTGGCAAAGAGCATGGCAGGGCTTGAGAAGAGGATCCTCTTTATAGACTGCGATATCCGTAATTCTACCATACAGAACAGATATGATATTGTAGGTGAGAAGAAGGGATTAAGCGAATACCTGTGCGGAAATATCAGCAAAGAGAAGATCATCTACCGCACAGATGACAAATACCTTGACATGATCTTTACAGGTGCAGTGGCACCAAACCCAAGTGAGCTGGTATCAGGTCCGCTATTTGCAGAGCTGATGGAATTCGTGCGAAGCGTTTATGATTATGTGATCGTAGACACTCCGCCGCTGAATCTGGTTATCGACGGGCTGTTGATCGCCAAGCAGTGCGACGGAACTGTCCTTGTTGTGGAGAGCGGAAAGACAGACAGGGCACAGGCTGATAAGGCGAAGCAGCAGATACAATATGCAGGTATCCGTCTCCTCGGCGCAGTGCTGAACAAAGCGCCGGTTTATGAGAAACATTATGGCTATGGATATGGCTACGGTTATGGTTACGGCTATGGCTACGGATACGGCTATGGAAAGAGCGCTAAGAAGAATGGAAAAGAAAAGAAGAAATAACCCTGTAAATAAGAAACAGATCATCATCAGTCTGGTGATCTGCCTGGCTGTAGCTTTGTTTGCAGCAGTTTTTATCCATATGGAACAGACAAAGCAGAAATCTATGCAGATCACTGCAGGGAACACCCACAATGTGGGCAACAGTTATAGAAATATTGTTTACAAAGGTCAGGAATATCAGTATAATAACCGTATCACAAATATTCTCTATGCCGGTGTGGACTCCACAGGCAAGCTGGAAGCTTCCTCCCAGTATGGAAATAAAGCCAGGGCAGACAGTATTGCTCTGGTGGTGATGGATGAGAAGAATCGCAGGATGACTATTCTCTCCATTAACCGTGATACCATGACTGATATCCGAAGATATACAATGAACGGCAATGACAAGGGACTCTATACCACACACATCGGATATGCCTACAGCTATGGCGATGGGGGAAAGGTAAGCTGTGAGAGCCTCTGTGAGGCAGTATCCCTTTTACTTGGAGATATCCCTGTGAAGCGCTATGTAGTGACAAACCAGGACTCCATGCCCTATATCAATGAGCTGGCAGGCGGGATCACACTTACAGTGCCAAACAACGATCTTCAGGAGAAATATCCGGAGATGGCAGAGGGTGCACAGGTTACCCTGGATGACAGCAACATAAAGGATTTCCTTCAGTACAGGAATACAGAGGAGTCCTTCAGCAATGAGGGCCGTATGCAGAGACAGAAAGCCTATCTCACAGCCTATGTTGAGAAGATGCAGTCCATGGATGAGAATGACCTTGAGAAAGCATGGGATTCCCTCGATGTGATGGACGATTATATCCAGACAAGTGTGACACGCAACCAGTATCTGGGACTTGTGAAGACTCTTAAGAAAGCAGAGTTCACAGAGGACAGTATAGAGCAGCTTCCGGGAACAGACCAGGAGGGAGACCTTCATGATGAGTTCCATGTGGATGAAGATGCACTCCGGGAACTGATCATCCGTTTATTTTATGAAAAAATATGACAGGCTGCTGTTTTTCAACCGCCTTGTTATAAAGTAACCGTAAATTAATAAGAATAGAGCCAGAAGAAGACAGAAAGGAAGGCATTCTTATGAAAAGAAAATATTTCAGCATTTTACTTGCAGCAATGACAATTGCAGCATCTGCCAATGTATATGCAGCCCCAAGCATCGGACAGATCATTCCGGAAGCTCCAAAGGTAGTTGAGGGAAATCTGTCAAACAAACAGGAACTGATCGTAAAAGATGTTGACACAGGTGCCTACAAGGATAAAAAAGTTGCAGAGGTAGTAACAAAAGTAAATGATGATAATACCAAGGTAACCATGAATGAGATTCTGAAAGACCTTAAGGTAGATACAACAGAAACAATTAAAACAAATACAGAGAAGAAAGTAAATCCGTCTCTGTATGAGCCTCTGACACCTTTCGTAGATCTGGTTATTAAGGAAGATGATAAGATCACATATGAAACAAATGGTGCTATTAAAACAACCCTTACCATCGAAGCTGCCAAGGATGTAAAGAAGAAAGATGTACTTCTGATGCAGATCGATCCGACAACAGGAAAGGTTGCCTTTGTTGCAATTGAGAAGTTGGACAAAGCCACAGGCGAAGTCACAGCCACCTTCGATTCACTTGGACCTGTAATGCTGATAGAGAAGGTTCCTGTTGTAACCAAGAAGGTTTCTCCTGAGAAATATGCAGACAAAAAGGTAGCTGATGCGGCAGAGAAGCTGAAAGATCAGAAAGCAGGCTTCACTCTGACAGATTTTATCGATGATCTGACAGATACAGAGAACAAAGAGGTCACACTGGACAACGGACAGACCATCAACCTGGATGACTATGTCAGCGCAAGCAGTCTTATAGATATGGCAATCAAGATGTCAGATGATTACTCCTATGACATGTCCGGCTCTCTTGATGCACAGGTAAACTGTGACATTGATAGTGTTGACTGGAAGAGCCTTGTAACTGCTAATGATGCAGACTTTGATGTTGATACAGCAGAGGGCGACCTGAGCCTTCTTACAGAGATAGAGCCATTCACAATCCCGGACAGCATTGTTGTACAGGCAGATGCTTCTACAGGAGAGCTTAACTATCTTGCAGAGCCTGAACTGAGCTTCGCATATCCGGAAAAAGAAGAAGAGGAAGCTGAGGCAGCAGACGACGCAGATGAGACTGCTGACACAGATGAGACAGCTGATGCAGAAGATGATCTGATGAACTGGATCGTTAAGGACGAAGCAGGCTCTTCTGAACAGCCGAATCTTGTGATCAAAGGCGAATTCAAAGGCATGGGACCTCTTGCAATCTTCACAAAAGATGCAAAATAATCTGATAAGAGAGGAACAGTTCAATGTCACGAAAATCTCGCAGACGCAGACATAAAAAAAATAAATTCATGTCCTCAGTGCTCTACTATGTACTGGTTATTGCTCTGGTGGCAGGCCTTCTGTTTGTTGTAAAGGTAAACCGCCAGGAACGTGCAGAACGCACAGAATACAAAGAAAAGCTGGCCGGCAAAGAGACGGAGGAAGATATTGGTGTACTGGACGACATGATGGTACGACCTACAGCAGAACCTACGGAAACACCAACTGATACAGCAGCAGATAAATGATAAAAAGTACCAAAAATTATTGCATCTTTTTGGCAATAAAGCTATAATAACGTGTAGATAAGACAAAAGGTCTATAGTCTTTGAATCGTCGCTTTGCCGCGTTTAAGGATATTGATTTACATATCTTGAAGAGAATCTGTCTTGAAATACAGGCAGAATGGCGAAGCATACCCAAAATACGGAGGTAAGATATCCAATGTGGTATGTGATGCAGGTGCGAACAGGCACAGAAGAGAACATCCGCTGTCAATGTCAGCGGCTGATAAGCAGCGATATACTAAAACGCTGCTTTATTCCCTACTATCAACAGAAGAAACGATTTCAAGGCAAATGGCATATTCAGGAAAGAATCCTCTTTCCCGGGTATGTCTTTTTAATTGCCGAAAATCTGGAACAGCTGGCTGAAAACCTGAGGAAAGTCACAGGAATGACCAGGCTTCTGGGAACAGGAGACGAGATCATCCCCCTATCTCAGGAAGAAGTAGAGCTGCTTCTGAAGCTGGGAAAAGAAGAACAGTTGGTAGCCATGTCCACAGGGATCATAGAAAATGATCAGGTCAGGATACTCACAGGACCATTACAGGGCATGGAAGGTTATATCAGAAAAATCAACAGACACAAAAGAAAAGCCTGGGTTTCCATAGAAATGTTTGGAAGGAGCGTGGATATGGAGGTTGGGTTGGAAATAGTAAAAAAAGTATGAGAAAAAGAAGGAGAAACTAAGGAAGGCGTATGTATAGAAAAAAATCAAGAGGATGGTATAAACACAAGGACTTTATATTTTTAGATCTTGTGTGTTTATTTCTGTCTTTAATACTGGCATATCTGGTTCGAAATGGTTCTGTCCGGAACATATTTGAACTGGGAATATATCACAACATGATATTCTTTGTAATACTGGCAGATTTATTTCTGATCATTATTTTTGAATCTTATAAAGGCGTTCTGAGGAGAGGTTATTACCAGGAATTACGTTCTGTTATCCAGCAGATGATCCTGATAGAACTGGCAAGTGGTCTGTATCTGTTCACTGTCAGTAATGGACACAGCTTCTCAAGGACAGTTCTGTATCTTATGGGAGTCTTTTATGTACTCCTGTCCTATGGCACAAGAATAATATGGAAAAAACACCTGATCTATAAAATGGCAGAAGGTGGAGAACATTCACTCTATATTGTAACAAATTATAATCTTGCGCCAAAAGTAATCCAGAATGTAAAAAATCACAATTATAATCGATACAACATCAATGGTCTCATAATCATTGATAAAAATATAGCAGGCAGGGAAATTGAAGGAATTCCGGTTGTGGCAGACTTAAAGAATGCTGCATCCTATATTTGCCAGCAATGGGTAGATGAAGTTTTTATAAACGTAGATGCGTCTTATCCATACCCCCATGAACTGATAAATGAACTGCTGGAAATGGGAATGGCAGTTCATGTGAACCTGGCAAAAGTCAGAAGCACCCCCGGGCAGAAACAATTTGTAGAGACTATAGGTGGATATACAGTTCTGACGACCACTATGAACTATGCTACGGACAGACAGGCACTTGCCAAAAGAGCACTGGATATCCTGGGTGGACTGGCAGGCTGTCTTCTGACAGGGATTATCTTTATCTTTGTGGCACCGGCCATTTATATCAGCTCTCCGGGTCCGATCTTCTTCTCACAGATACGGATCGGTCAGAATGGAAAACCATTTAAAATGTACAAATTCCGAAGCATGTATATGGACGCAGAAGAACGCAGGGCAGAACTTATGGCACAGAATAAAATGAGTGATGGCCGTATGTTTAAGATTGATTTCGACCCCCGTGTAATAGGAAATAAGATCCTGCCCGACGGAACCAGAAAAACCGGGATAGGAGAATTTATCAGAAAAACATCACTTGATGAATTCCCACAGTTCTGGAATGTGCTGAATGGGACCATGAGTCTTGTGGGCACCAGACCAATATTACAAGATGAATTGCAGAAATATGAGCTGCATCACAGAGCCAGAATTGCCATTAAACCGGGGATTACAGGTATGTGGCAGGTAAGTGGAAGAAGTGACATTACAGACTTTGAAGAAGTAGTGAGACTGGATACAGAATATATCAGTAACTGGAACTTTGGACTGGATATAAAGATTCTGTTTAAGACAGTGATGACAGTACTGAAGAGAGAAGGATCCGTATAATATGGAAAGAAAACTGGCGGTTTCTATGTTCGGTCAGAAGCGACTGAGCAGAGAAGGCGGAATTGAAATTGTAGCAAAAGAACTTTGCACCAGAATGGTGCAAAATGGCTGTACAGTTACCTGTTATAACCGTTCAGGCCATCATGTGAGTGGTGCAGAGTATGACAATAAAACAGAATATGAAGGAATCCGTCAGAAATATGTTCCGACTATCGAGAAAAAAGGGCTTGCAGCTGTGAGTTCTTCTTTTTTTGCAGCTTTTTACAGTGCATTTGGAAAATATGATGTAGTGCACATTCATGCTGAGGGACCTGCATTTTTTGCATGGCTGCCAAAGTTGTTTGGGAAAAAAGTGGTAGTTACCATACATGGAATAGACTGGCAGCGTGAAAAATGGAAATCAGGATTTGGTTCAAAGTTTATCCGACAGGGCGAAAAGAATGCTGTGAAATACGCAGATGAGATTATTGTTCTGAGTAAAGGAGTTCAGGATTACTTTAAAAATACTTATGACAGAGATACATGGTTCATTCCAAACGGTGTAAACCGTCCGGAAATCAGAAAAGCGGAACTGATTACCCAAAAGTTTGGCCTGACAGAGAATTCCTATATCTTGTTTCTTGGCAGGCTGGTGCCGGAAAAAGGCATCCGATATCTGATAGAAGCATTTAAAAATGTCTGTACAGATAAGAAACTGGTCATTGCAGGCGGTTCCAGTGATACAGACTCCTTTATGAAGGAACTGCAGGAATCGGCAAAGAAAGATGACAGAATTATTTTTACAGGATTCGTACAGGGAAAGATGCTGGATGAACTGTATAGTAATGCATATATTTACACCTTGCCTTCTGATCTGGAGGGTATGCCGCTGAGCCTGTTGGAAGCCATGAGCTATGGCAACTGCTGCCTGGTCTCCGACATTCCCGAATGTACAGAAGTCGTAGAAGATAAGGCATTGATTTTCAAAAAGTCAGATATAGAGGACTTGAAAGAAAAGATTCAGGATGCCTGTGACCATCCTGAAAAAGTTATGAAACTGAAACAACAGGCAGCAGATTTTGTCTGTAAGAAATACAACTGGGACGAGGTTGTAAGGGAAACGATGAAGCTATACAGGAGAAAATCATAGATGAAAGTGTTAATGATAAATAAATTTCTGTACGCCAACGGCGGTAGTGAAACATATATATTCAAGCTGGGGGAGGTACTGAAGCAGCATGGACATGAGGTTCAGTACTTCGGAATGGAGCATGAAGGTCGCTGCGTGGGCAACCGTGTCAATGCTTATACATCTGATATGGACTTTCACGGCGGCAGCAAACTGAGCAAGCTGACTTACCCCATCAAGACCATCTACAGCAAGGAATCACGGGTGCAGCTGAGAAAAGTTCTGGACGACTTCAAGCCGGATGTCTGTCACCTGAACAACTTCAACTACCAGCTGACACCTTCCATCATTCTGGAAATCGTGAAGTGGCGCAAGGAGACCGGAAGGGATTGTAAGATTATCTTCACGGCACATGACTACCAGCTGGTCTGCCCGAACCACATGCTGAACAATCCAAACACCCACCAGAACTGTGAGAAATGCCTCGGCGGTCATTTCGTGAATTGCATGAAAGGCAAGTGCATCCACGGCTCCACTGCGAAGTCGGCCATCGGCATGATGGAGGCTGAGTTCTGGAAGTGGAAGGGTACCTATAAGTACATTGACACCATGATCTGCTGCTCGGAGTTCATGAAGAGCAAGGTGGACAGCAACCCGTTGTTTGCAACGAAGACCGTGGCCATGCACAACTTCATCGACAAGGTGGAGTGGAAAGAAACGGAGAAGAAGGATTACGTCCTCTACTTTGGCCGCTTCTCGGAGGAGAAGGGTATCGGCACGCTCATCAAGGTCTGTAAAGAACTGCCGGATGTGCAGTTCATCTTCGCTGGTACTGGCCCGCTGGAAGAGACAGTAAACGGTATTAAAAACATCAAGAACGTTGGATTTCAGAAGGGCGAGGCACTGGAAAAGCTCATCCGTGAGGCACGGTTCTCCATTTACCCTTCGGAGTGGTATGAGAACTGCCCGTTCTCCGTGATGGAATCCCAGATGTACGGCACGCCGGTGCTGGGAGCTGAGATAGGTGGTATCCCGGAGCTGATTCAGGTTGGCAAGACCGGCGAGTTGTTTGAAAGCGGTAACGGGAAAGATTTGAAGAGAAAGATTGAGAAGCTCTGGAGTGATAAGAAGCGGTGTGCGGAGTACAGTGCGAACTGCAAGGACATCAGCTTCGATACCATTGATGAGTATTACGAGAAAATTATGAAGGTGTATTGCGGAGAGAATAAACAAGGATGAATGAAAGAATAATTGCGAATAATCATTATCCAGGGCTAGATGTGGTTCGTGTTATAGCGATAGCGGGCATTGTTCTAATGCATGTGTTTACAAATGGGAATTACGGTCTAAGCGGATTTTTATTCGAAAAAGTTATCGGAACGGCAGGCAATTTTACCATTCTGTTTATGATGGTAAGTGCCTTTGGAATGTGTTGCGGATACTATGAGAAATTCAAAGCAGGAACAATTAATATAGAAGCATTCTATAAACGCCGATATGAAAAACTATGGCCATTCTTTGCATTGCTCTGCATTTTGGATGTGGTGATTTCTCCAAGTGCGGATAGTGTATATGAGATTTTTGCAAATCTTACAATGCTGCAGGGGCTACTGCCAAACCCACAGATTTCTGTTGTAGGCGTGAGTTGGACTTTGGCAGTAATATTTGTTTTTTACTTGTTGTTTCCATTTTTCTGCTTTTTGTTGTTTTCAAAGAAAAGAGCATGGCTGGGTTTTATTATTGCTGGAATTTATAACATTCTCTGTCAGTTGTACTTTTTTGATGAGCAACATGTACTGGGAAATTTTATGGATAGAGAAAACATCCTGTACAGTGCGATATTTTTCATGGCGGGGGGCCTGATTTATCTTTATCGAGATGAGTTGGAGCGGCTGAAGAATAATAGAATTGTTGCAGTTATAATTCTCGCGATAACGGCTAGTGCATATTATTTTCTAAGTCAAAATGACTTGGTTATGGCCGTTTTTTCTGTGGCAATTATTATCTTTGCGATAACTACCGACGGAAAGCTAGGAGAAAACAAGCTGATAAAAAAACTTAGTTCTATTAGTTTCGAGGTTTACTTGAGCCATATGATGATTTATCGAGTTTTGGAGAAGTTGAAGATAAATCACATGTTTGGATTAAATGCCATTTCATATGGCGTAACGGCAGTTTTAACACTTACTGGAGCGATTGCCTTTTCTTACATCGCAAAAGTGGTACTAGAGAAATTTATTATATGTATGAAAGAGAGAGTTAATCATGTCTGAAGAAAAGAAGTTAAATGGTACGGTCATCGTCACTTATCGCTGCAACGCTCGTTGCTCTATGTGCAATCGCTATAAAGCGCCTTCCAAGCCGGAAGAGGAAATCAGCATCGAAACTATTAAGAAGCTGCCGAAGATGTACTTTACCAATATCACCGGCGGTGAGCCGTTCATCCGCACTGACTTGAAGGAAATCGTGCGTGAACTCTACAAGAAGTCTGACCGTATCGTTATTTCCACGAATGGTTTCTTCACCGACCGTATCGTTGACCTGTGCAAGGAGTTCCCGCAGATCGGTATTCGTATCTCTATCGAAGGTCTGGAGCAGACCAACAACGAGATTCGTGGTCTGCAGAACGGCTACCAGCGTGGTTATGGCACGCTGAAGAAGCTGCGTGAAATGGGTATGAAGGATGTTGGCTTTGGCATGACCGTTCAGGATAAGAATGCCCCGGATCTGGTTCCTTTGTACAAGATTTCCGATGAGATGGGCATGGAGTTTGCAACTGCTTCTCTGCATAACAGCTTCTACTTCGTGGAGGCAAAGAACATCATCCATGACCGTCCTATGGTCGCAAAGAACTTCGAGAATCTGGTCAACGAACTGCTCCGCAGCAACAGCCCGAAGAAGTGGTTCCGTGCTTACTTCAACCACGGCCTGATCAACTACATCTACGGCCAGAAGCGTCTGCTGCCTTGCGACATGAGTTTTGATACCTTCTTCATCGACCCATATGGCGACGTTATGCCTTGCAATGGTACCAAGGATAAGGAAGTCATGGGTAACCTGAACAATCAGACTTGGGATGAGCTGTGGAATAGCACAGAAGCAGAGAAGGTTCGTGCAAAGGTTCGTTGCTGCGACCGTGACTGCTGGATGATTGGCTCTGTCAGCCCGGCTATGCATAAGTACATCTGGAAGCCTGCTACTTGGGTTCTGGTTCATAAGTTCAAGGCTCTCTTCACAAAACATCCATACAGCATGTATGAGCTGAAGATCTGCCGTGACTACCGTGATGGCAAAGTCACCAAAGAGGAACTGGACAAGTGCAGCACCTGCGATATGAACTGTGTGATCAACAACGGTCTGAGTGAGGCAAGTAAAGAGCAGCTGAAGCATAAGACCGGTGAGGAAATCGTGGATGCTGATATTGCACAGCAGATGGAGAATAAATAAGGAAAACAATAACTATGATGATAACAGTTTTAACCCCTACCTTTAATCGGGGGGGGGATTACAAAGCCTCTGGGATTCACTGCAAAAGCAAACTGTAAAAGAGTTTGAGTGGCTTGTAGTTGATGACGGAAGTACTGATGGTACGAAAAATCTAATAACTAAGTTACAAGAAAAAAGTGATTTTCCAATACGGTATATCTATAAGAGTAATGGTGGAAAACACACTGCTTTAAATGTAGGAATACAGACCATTTGCAGCGAACTTACCTTTATAGTTGATTCAGATGACTGTGTGACAGATGATGCAGTTGAGTCGATACTGAAGATTCACAAGAAATACAGGTCACAAAACAATATCTGTGGATATGCATTTCTCAGAGCGTTTCCTGATGGTAAAGTCAATGGCAAGAAGTTTGATGTCAATGAAAAAATAGGTTCCTATATCGATGTGCGCGTAAACGGTGATGACACTGGCGCAGATAAGGCAGAGGTGTTCAAAACACATTGCTTGAAGGAATTCCCGTTTCCTGAATACCCGAATGAGAAATTCCTTGGGGAAGATCTTGTTTGGGTTAGAATGGCTAGAAAATATGAGATGGTACATATTAATAAAGCCATTTACGTCGGAAATTATCTTGAAGATGGATTAACCAATAATCGGCGTAAGCATAATATTGCATCGCCGATAGGATGTATGCATCGAGCAGAGGAATTCATGGAGTCCGACTTAAAGAC
>NZ_JBWJVQ010000162.1:0-51205 GCF_056339875.1 Blautia sp. ZXY-1-C6 | reverse complement strand
ATGAAGATATTAAAGGAAAATACGATTATAAGCTTACTGATACATTTATGGGATTCCATTGTGGAAATACTCCTGCATGCAAGATGTGTGATTCCAGAGCTGTTAAATATCAGCTGATCCAGCACAGACTTCTTGAGCCGGCAGGATCTGAACCAGACTTCACAAGAGGAACTCTTGAAGGTGATATCGCTGCATCTGACATTACATTCTATCGTTTACAGTGCAATTCCGAGGGCGAGCTGGTTTCTTATGTTGCAGAAGGTGAAGTACTGGATGTACCTACCAGATCATTCGGTGGTATCGGTATTTTCGCAATCAAAGAAATGGGAAGATTCTACCGTCACGTACTGATCGAGGGCAACTATCCGCATCATGGAGCAGTTATGTTTGGACATTACGGAAAAGCATTCTATGAGGTAGTGAAATTCCTTGGACTGGATGTTAAGAAGATTGGATACAACCAGCCTGCAGGTGTAAGATACCCGACAGAGAATCCATGGGGTTAATGAGAAATCAGTAAAACGGATTATTAATGTTCATGTGAAGTGAATGAATCTGAATACAGAATAAATAAACTGACACTATATTAAAGGCATCCCGGGGCTTTGCTCTGGGATGTATTAGATTAGAAATAGAAAAGGAGAGCACTTATGTATTATATTGGTATTGATCTTGGTACTTCCGCTGTAAAACTTCTTCTTATGGAAGAATCGGGAAAAATCTGTAACATCGTATCCAGAGAATATCCTTTATTCTTCCCACATCCGGGCTGGTCTGAGCAGAAACCGGAAGACTGGTTTGCGCAGAGTATGGAAGGTATGAAAGAGCTGACAAAGGATATCGACAGAGCGCAGGTAGCAGGAATTGGTTTTGGCGGCCAGATGCATGGTCTGGTAACACTTGACAAGGATGATAATGTGATCCGTCCTGCAATCCTCTGGAATGACGGACGTACAGGCGAAGAGACAGAATATCTGAATACAGTGATCGGAAAAGACAAACTTTCACAGTATACAGCAAATATTGCTTTCGCAGGCTTCACAGCACCGAAGATCCTCTGGATGCAGAAAAATGAGCCTGAGAACTTTAAGAAGGTAGTAAAGATTATGCTTCCTAAGGATTATCTGGCATATCGTCTGTCCGGTTCTTTTTGTACAGATGTTTCTGATGCTTCCGGTATGCTTCTTCTTGATGTGAAGAACCGCTGCTGGTCAAAAGAAATGCTGGAGATCTGTGGAATCACAGAAGAGCAGCTTCCGAAACTGTATGAGAGTTGGGAAGTAGTAGGAACTCTGAAACCTGAGATTGCGAAAGAACTTGGATTCAGTGAGAATGTAAAAGTTGTTGCAGGTGCAGGTGACAATGCGGCAGCTGCTGTAGGAACAGGTACAGTTGGTGACGGTCAGTGTAATATTTCTCTTGGAACATCCGGAACTGTGTTTATTTCCAGCAAGAACTTTGGTGTGGACGAAAATAACGCACTTCATTCTTTCTGTCATGCAGATGGAAGCTATCATCTGATGGGATGCATGCTCAGCGCAGCTTCCTGTAACAAATGGTGGGCAGAGGAGATTCTTCAGACAAAGGATTTCGCAGCAGAGCAGGCTCCAATTCAGAAGCTGGGAGAGAATCATGTATTCTTCCTTCCATATTTGATGGGAGAACGTTCACCTCATAATAATCCTGATGCAAGAGGTGTATTCTTCGGAATGTCCATGGACAGCACAAGAGCAGACATGACACAGGCTGTTCTGGAAGGTGTTGCCTTTGGTCTTCGTGATTCCCTGGAAGTTGCAAGAAACCTTGGAATCAAGATTGAGAGAACCAAGATCTGCGGTGGTGGAGCTAAGAGCCCACTGTGGAAGAAGATCATTGCAAACGTTATGAACCTGAAGGTTGATGTTCTGGAGAACGAAGAAGGACCGTCCATGGGTGGAGCTATGCTGGCAGCAGTAGGCTGTGGTGCTTACCCGGATGTAGAAACCATCGGTAAGAAATTTGCCAAAGTTGTTGATACGGTAGAACCGGATCCTGAACTGGTTGCAAAATATGAAGAGAGATATCAGAAGTTCAGAACTCTGTATCCGGCGATGAAGCCATTGTTCTAATCGAATATCTGCCTGACATACTGGGGTTGTTGTGCTTATTTAGCACAACAACCCCATTTTGACGTACATCTGATGATGACCAATCACCATAGCCTATTTGATTATGACATATCAGGAAAAGGGCAGCTTCAGGAATTCTTCCATGGCTCTGCTGATATAGCGGCCTTTCTTCCAGTAAAAAAACACAGTGCGTTTACTGCTCTGACCGGGCAGCTTATAAAAAACAAGTTCTGAATTTGTTGGAACTCTGGAGAGCAGAAGATCCCCGATGAAAGTGATACCCATTCCCAAACATGCAATATTATAGGCAGTCATCTGCTGATCCAGGCGAAATACTACAGAAGGCGAAAAGTGATTTTCCTGACAAATGGTAAGTGCACGCTTACCGGTATCATTATCTGAACGAAGAATAATAAATGGTTCGTTCTCGAATTTGTTTAATGGAACAGAAGGAATATGAGAAGAACGGAACTGCCCGTTCCGGATTTCCTCAATAGGAATCTGATATTTCTGCAGTCTGGTATTTACTGAATAATTTTTGGGAACCGCTAGAAGAAGTTGTTCTTTCTGGTAGGTATAATGTTCAAAAATCTGGTTATCCAGGATGCAGTTATCGATTACCAGATCTAACTTTCCGGCCTGGAGAAACTGGGATAGCTTTGCTGTACTTTCTTCTACAAGAGAAATTTGAACATGGGGGAATTTTTGGGAAAAATCAGCAATAAGGGGAGGCAGAATCCACGAAGAAAAAAAGTTACTGCCACCTACATTAAGAGTTCCTGTTTTGAGATTTCCCAGATCCAGTAGGTAGTTTTCGAGATTATTTTCAATATCCATGACTTTTTCAACAGCCTGTATATAATGTTTTCCGACTTCAGTTAACTGTAAAGGTTTGGTACTTCGATCAAAAATAGGATAACCAATGCGGTTTTCCACACGTTTTACATTGGCGCTTAAAGAAGGCTGCGAAATGAAAAGAGCAGCAGCAGCTTTGGAAAAGCTTTTTTCCTTGTAGACCTCATAGATGTATTCCATTCCCTGAAACATACAAACTCCTCCGATATATAATTTAAACACTATATATTTTATAAAAATATATGTATTTGATTATATTATAGCAGAGATATATAATGAGGGCAAATACATGGGAGGGCGAATAACTATGAAAAAAACAGACTATCGTGTAGAAAGGGATTCTATTGGTGTAAAGGATATTCCGGAAGATGTATATTATGGAGTACAATCCTTACGTGCGGCTGAAAATTTCCACATTACGGGGCTGAATATGCATCCGGAAATTATTAACAGTCTTGCATACATAAAAAAAGCAGCAGCGATAACCAATTGTGAGGTGGGGCTTCTTGAGAAGAAAAAAGCACAGGCGATTGTCCAGGCATGTGATGAAATTGTTTCAGGAAAATTCCATAATGAATTTATTGTGGATCCTGTTCAGGGAGGAGCTGGCACATCTTTAAATATGAATGCCAATGAAGTAATTGCAAATCGCGCGATTGAGATACTGGGAGGAAAAAAGGGCGATTATACAATTATAAATCCTAACGATGATGTGAATTGTGGACAGTCTACCAATGACGTTATTCCTACTGCCGGTAAAATGACTTCTCTTCGTTTGTTGCAGAATCTGAAAAAACAGCTTCTTCGCCTCTATGATGCTCTTAATGAAAAAGCTACAGAGTTTGATCACATAATAAAAATGGGGCGTACACAGATGCAGGATGCAGTACCAATTCGTCTGGGACAGGAATTTAAGGCATATTCGGTAGCAATCATGCGTGATATCCACAGAATGGATAAAGCAATGGATGAAATGCGGACTCTTAATATGGGAGGTACTGCTATTGGAACAGGAATTAATGCAGATGAGGGCTATCTGAGAAGAATTGTTCCAAATCTCACTGAAATATCGGGAATGGACTTTATACAGGCTTTTGATCTGATTGATTCCACTCAGAATCTGGATTCATTTGTAGCCGTTTCCGGTGCTGTGAAAGCATGTGCGGTAACTCTTTCCAAAATGTCAAATGATCTCCGTCTGATGTCCTCCGGTCCACGTACTGGTTTTGGGGAGATTAATCTTCCGGCAAAACAGAATGGTTCCTCTATTATGCCAGGTAAAGTTAATCCGGTTATTCCTGAAGTAGTGAATCAGGTTGCTTTTAATATTATTGGTAATGATGTTACCATTACCATGGCTGCAGAGGCTGGTCAGCTGGAATTAAATGCGTTTGAGCCGATTATTTTCTATTGCATGTTTCAGTCTATCGATACTCTTGGCTATGCAGTCCAGACATTGGTGGATAATTGTATTGTAGGAATTACGGCAAATGAAGAAAGATGCCGTTATCTGGTAGAAAACAGTGTAGGTATTATCACTGCAATCAGCCCCCATCTTGGATATCAGAAGGCTGCGGATATTGCAAAAAAGGCAATTAAGACAGGCGAATCTGTAAGAAGTCTGATTCTGAAAGAAAAGCTTATGGACGAGGATGAACTTAATCGCATTCTGGATCCGATCCATATGACGGAACCTGGTATTTCCGGAAAAGATTATCTTATAAAAAAATAAAGAAAAAAACAGGCGGGAAAATCTTCCCGCCTGTTAAATCGTCTGGACACATATCATACATAAATATGATTTTTATATTTTTGAATTATTCGATTGATTTCAACCGGATTAGAACAGACCTGTGATCTTACCTGTCTCGTCTACGTCGATTCTCTCAGCAGCCGGAACTTTAGGAAGACCTGGCATTGTCATGATCTCACCTGTAAGAGCTACGATGAATCCTGCACCAGCGGAAATCTTCAGGTTACGTACTGTAACTTCGAAGTCAGTAGGAGCACCCAGTTTAGTCTGGTCATCTGTTAAGCTGTACTGTGTCTTAGCTACACAGATCGGGCAGTTGCCAAAGCCAAGAGCTTCTAACTGTTTCGCCTGTTTCTGAGCGTTAGCTGTCAGAACTACTCTCTTACCGCCATATACTTTCTGAACGATCTGGTTCAGTTTGTCTTCGATAGAACCTTCCAGTTCATATGCATAGGAGAAGTCGTTTGGTTCTTCAACAAGACGGATAACTTCTTCTGCAAGTTTGATTCCGCCTTCGCCGCCTTTTGCCCATACTTCAGAAAGAGCAACGTTAACGCCCAGTTCTTTACATTTAGCTTCTACAAAGTCAAGCTCTGCTTTTGTATCTGTAGGGAATGCGTTGATAGCAACAACACATGGAAGTTTGTATACGTTTTTGATGTTGGAAACGTGTTTTAACAGGTTCGGGATACCTTTTTCAAGAGCTTCCAGGTTTTCATTGTTAAGGTCAGCTTTAGCAACGCCGCCGTTGTATTTCAGGGCACGTACTGTAGCTACGATTACAACTGCGCTTGGTTTTAAACCAGCCATACGGCATTTGATATCAAGGAATTTCTCAGCACCAAGGTCAGCACCGAAACCAGCTTCTGTGATTGCATAATCAGCAAGCTTCATAGCCATCTTTGTAGCTGTTACAGAGTTACATCCATGAGCGATGTTTGCGAATGGTCCACCATGTACGATTGCAGGAACGTGTTCCAGAGTCTGTACAAGGTTTGGTTTCAGAGCATCTTTTAACAGGGCTGTCATAGCGCCTTCTGCGTGAAGGTCACCTGCTGTTACAGGTTTCTGCTCGGAAACTTTTCCGTATGTATATCCGATGATGATCTTGGATAATCTTTCTTTCAGGTCTTTGATGTCGCTTGCAAGACAGAGAACTGCCATGATTTCAGATGCAACTGTGATGTCGTATCCGTCTTCACGAGGCATACCGTTTGTCTTTCCGCCAAGACCATCTACTACGTTACGAAGCTGACGGTCGTTCATATCTACACATCTTCTCCATGTGATCTTACGTGGGTCGATGTTTAATGCATTGCCCTGGAAGATGTGGTTGTCGATCATGGCTGCAAGTAAGTTGTTAGCTGCGCCGATTGCATGGAAGTCACCTGTGAAGTGAAGGTTGATGTCTTCCATCGGAACAACCTGTGCGTATCCGCCGCCTGCTGCACCACCTTTTACACCGAATACCGGTCCTAAGGATGGCTCACGAAGAGCTACCATAACACTCTTGCCAAGTCTCTGCATACCATCTGCAAGACCTACAGTAGTAGTAGTTTTACCTTCTCCTGCTGGAGTTGGGTTGATAGCTGTAACGAGGATTAATTTTCCATCCTTCTTATCACTTTCTTTCAGAAGATTGTAGTCGATTTTTGCTTTGTATTTTCCGTACTGCTCCAGATATTTGTCGTCAATACCTGCTTTCTCTGCGATCTGAGTAATTGGAAGCATCTCGCATTCCTGTGCAATTTCAATGTCTGATTTGAATCCCATAATTGTTTTTCTCCTTTCGTTTCCGCATAACATGAAAAACTTCTGTTGCTGTTCACTCCGCGATCAGCAACAATTATTAATTGAAAGAAGTATCGGCCGGTCTGTCTGACATTCCTGATTTCTGCTCCGGAAATTATAAAAAAAGGCCAGTATCTGAATACTTCAAATACTGCCCAGACGGTCGGCTCCCACAAACCTCCGACTCCACGTGGTTTGCACTCCACTCTTTCCGTCAGTACTCGAAGGTTCTTTCAATTGATGAATACAATATATCATTTTGAGAAAAAAATGTCAAGAAATTTTTGTTGAAACGTCAAAAAATGTGAGTAAACTGGATAAAAGTTGTGCAAATTGATAAGAGAAGAGAATCGTAATCCCTGGTAATGAAAGAAAATACGTTTTCTCAAGGAAAGAAATTGTTAAAAAATAAACACAGTTTTCCCTGATAAATGAAGAAAATATAAAAAGCGGGTAAAGCTAGAGCGTGTCTGAAAAATCATTCCCGCAATCTGCACGCCCCACTTTGCGGGATATTTCACCCGAATTCAGTTGCCGTAGCCCGCTACGGCGCCCTCATCCGGGCAAAATATACCACAAATTGTGACGCACATCTTGCAGAAAGCCTTTTTCAGACACGCTCTAGTGCAAAATATGGAAAATGGAATTGACAACAGTTCAGAAGATATGTTATTCTCATCTTTAGTATGAAAAGACACTATCGTTTTCATGCAAATATTTGCTCACATTCAGAGACAGTTTCTGAATGTTAAGCCATACGGACAGGCGGGGCAGTTGCCGGGTGGGAGACACCACATTATTGATTGAGTTAGAAGCTCAAATTTTATAAGTTGATTACTTTATAATAATCAGTGCGTAAGCACACATCATCTTGTGAAACGGTCAATAAGAGCATAGCATATATTTGCCAGCGATTGAAGACGACAGCAGTCATGAATATTTCAGAATACGGGAACAGGCACAGGATACAGACGGATTTATACGGGAAATCCGATCAGTATATAAAGAGACAGAGCCTGAGAAATTCTATAGATCATGAGAGAAGCAGATGGTGAATGAACTTATCTGCTTCTTTTTTTGTGCAGATATAGCAAATATATAGAGAAATAATTAATCATTGTGCCGGTTTGAGGCAGTATACAATTGCTGAATGATAGAACTGTATTTGCCGGTACATGACGACAGGAAAAGAGGAACATGTCAAATGGATTATGAAAGACAACAGCATGCGCCCATATATGAAGCACTGGAACGTTTCCGAAAGAAGAGAGTCGTTCCCTTTGATGTGCCGGGACATAAAAGAGGAAGAGGAAATCCGGAGCTTGCACAGTTGCTGGGAGAGAAATGTGTGGGGCTGGATGTTAATTCTATGAAGCCGCTGGACAATCTCTGCCACCCGGTTTCGGTGATCAGAGAAGCGGAGGAGCTTGCAGCAGATGCTTTTGGCGCAGCGCATGCATTCCTTATGGTAGGAGGAACCACATCTGCAGTGCAGAGCATGATCCTGTCTGTCTGCAAGGCAGGGGATAAGATCATTCTGCCGCGAAATGTACATAAAAGTGCCATCAATGCCCTGGTACTGTGCGGTGCAATTCCGGTTTATGTAAACCCGGAGGTGAATGCGCAGCTGGGCATTTCCCTTGGCATGGAAGTCAGTCAGGTGGAGAAGGCTATGGATGAGAATCCGGATGCGGTGGCAGTTCTTGTAAATAACCCTACCTATTATGGAATCTGTTCGGATCTGCGGACTATCGTAAAGAAGGCTCATGCAAGAGGAATGAAGGTGCTGGCAGATGAGGCTCATGGAACCCATCTTTATTTCGGCAGAAACCTTCCTGTATCCGGAATGGCGGCAGGTGCTGACATGGCGGCAGTTTCCATGCACAAATCCGGCGGAAGTCTGACACAGAGTTCGCTGCTGCTTTTGAATAAGAGTATGAATGCAGAGAAAGTGCGCCAGATCATCAATCTGACTCAGACCACAAGCGCTTCTTATCTTCTGTTGTCCAGTCTGGATATCTCCAGAAGAAATCTGGCACTCAGGGGAGAGGAATCCTTTGAAAAGGTTGCAGGGATGGCGCAGTATGCCAGAGAGGAGATCAATGAGATCGGCGGTTATTATGCATATGGTATGGATCTGATCAACGGAACCAGTGTTTTTGATTTTGATGTTACAAAACTCTCCATTTATACACTGGGAAATGGGCTGGCAGGTATTGAAGTTTATGATCTTCTCAGAGATGAATATGATATTCAGATCGAGTTTGGAGATATCTGTAATATTCTGGCTTACATTTCCATTGGAGACAGGCTTCAGGATATTGAGAGACTGGTAGGGGCACTGGCTGATATTGAACGTCTGTATAAGAAGGACAGCACAGGTATGCTTTCCGGGGAATATATCGCACCTGCAGTGGTGGCGTCTCCACAGCAGGCATTTTATGCGGAGAAAGAATCTCTGCCCATGGAACAGACGGTAGGCAGGATCAGCGGTGAATTTGTTATGTGTTATCCTCCGGGAATCCCGATTCTTGCTCCTGGGGAAATGGTGACACAGGAAATTGTAGAATACATTCTTTATGCAAGAGACAAAGGCTGTTCCATGCAGGGAATGGAGGATCCGAAGGTAGAACATCTTCAGGTCCTGAAAGGGGGTATCTGATCATGGAATTATGGTATTCTGAGTTCCATACAGGAAATGTAAAGCTTTCTGTCCGGATTAATCGACAGTTATTTTCAGGGGAAAGTGAATTTCAGAGAATCGATGTGTTTGAGTCTGAAGAATTTGGAAGATTTGTGGCTCTGGACGGTGAGATCGTATTCTCTGATAAAGATGAATTTATTTATGATGAGATGGTCACGCATGTGCCAATGACAGTACATCCCAATGTAAAAAATGTTCTGATCATCGGCGGCGGTGACGGTGGAGTTGCCAGAGAACTGATCCATTATCCACAGATTGAGAGCATTGATGTGGTGGAATCCGATAAAATGTTTGTGGATGTATGTGCGGAGATGTTTCCGGATATTGCCCAGGGACTGAAGGATGAGAGAGTCAACATTTATTATGAAGACGGCCTTCGGTTCCTGCGGAATAAAAAGGCCAGATATGACCTGATCATCAATGATTCCACAGATCCGCTGGGACATACAGAGGGACTTTTTACAAAGGAATTCTACGGAAGCTGTTATAAGGCTCTCAGAGATGACGGAATCATGGTTTATCAGCATGGAAGTCCTTTTTATGATGAGGATGAGGTGGAATGCAGAAAGATGCACAGAAAGGTTTTCCGGTCATTTCCGGTGAGCAGGGTTTATCAGGCACATATCCCTACCTGTCCCTCGGGATACTGGCTTTTTGGATTTGCATCAAAGAAATATCATCCACTGGAAGATTTCAGGCCGGAGAGGTTTGATAATCTTAATATAGAAACATGGTATTATACAACAAACCTTCACAGAGGAGCATTTATGCTTCCAAAATATGTAGAAGATTTACTGGAAGAGGAGGAAAATAGTTTATGAGCAGATTATTGGTAATCGGATGTGGTGGGGTAGCTTCAGTGGCAATTCGCAAATGCTGTCAGAACAGCGATGTTTTTACAGAGATTATGATCGCAAGCAGGACAAAGGAAAAATGCGATGCACTCAAAGAAAAGATTGAAAGTACAACGAAGACAAAAATTGAGACAGCAAAGGTAGATGCGGATAATGCAGCAGAGGTCGCAGAATTGATCAGAGCCTATAAGCCGGATGCTGTCCTGAATGTGGCACTTCCATATCAGGATCTTACCATCATGGATGCATGTCTGGAAGCCGGTGCGGATTATATTGATACTGCCAATTATGAAGCAGAGGATACAGAAGATCCCACATGGCGTGCAATCTACGAAAAGAGATGTAAAGAAAAAGGCTTTACTGCATATTTCGATTATTCCTGGCAGTGGGCTTATGATGAGAAATTTAAGGAAGCAGGACTGACTGCTCTTCTGGGAACCGGTTTTGATCCGGGTGTTACCAGTGTATTTAGTGCCTATGCCCTGAAGCATTATTTTGATGAAATCCATACCATTGATATTCTGGACTGTAACGGCGGTGATCATGGATATCCTTTTGCCACAAACTTTAACCCGGAGATCAATCTTCGAGAGGTTTCCGCAAATGGTTCCTACTGGGAAGACGGACATTGGGTAGAAACAGAGCCTATGGAATTTAAATCTGTCTACGATTTCCCTGAGGTAGGAAAGAAGGATATGTATCTTCTTCATCATGAAGAGATTGAATCACTGGCAAAAAATATTCCGGGAGTACAGAGAATCCGTTTCTTTATGACATTCGGACAGAGCTATCTGACACATATGAAATGTCTGGAAAATGTAGGAATGCTTTCCACCGCACCTGTGGAATTTAATGGACAGGAGATCGTGCCGATCCAGTTTTTGAAAGCTCTTCTGCCGGATCCTGCATCTCTGGGTCCGAGAACAGTGGGTAAAACCAATATTGGCTGTATTTTCACAGGTGTTAAGGACGGAAAAGAGAAAAGTATTTATATTTATAATGTATGTGATCATCAGGAATGCTATAAAGAGGTGGAATCCCAGGCAATCTCCTATACAACAGGTGTTCCGGCTATGATCGGTTCCATGATGGTAGTGACCGGACAGTGGAAGAAGCCGGGTGTATTTAATGTGGAAGAATTTGATCCGGATCCATATATGGAAGCACTGAACAAATGGGGACTTCCATGGAAAGTCTGCGAAGATCCTGAACTGGTAAAGGTCTGGAAAGCCAATGAAGATTGATCAACTGCAAACTCCCTGCTATGTGATCGATGAGAAGAAGATGCGGGAGAATCTGGAGATTTTGAAAAAAGTCCAGGAGGATACCGGGTGTAAGATCCTTCTGGCGCAGAAAGCGTTTTCCGGCTTTGCCCTGTATCCCATGATCGGAAAATATCTGGCAGGTACCACTGCCAGCGGTCTGTTTGAGGCAAGGCTTGGACATGAAGAGATGGGGAAAGAGAATCATGTTTTTTCCCCTGCTTACCGTACAGAAGATATAGAGGAACTGGATCGGATCTGTGACCATATTATCTTTAATTCCACAGCACAGCTGAAGAAATTTAAAGATGTGTGTACCAGAGCCAGTCTGGGACTCCGTATTAATCCGGAATGCTCCACTCAGGGGGATCATGCAATCTATGATCCCTGTGCGCCGGGTTCCAGGCTGGGGGTTACCAGAGAGAACTTTGACGGGGAATGTCTGAAATGGATCGACGGACTGCATTTCCATACGCTCTGCGAACAGAATGCAGATGACCTGGAGAAAACATTGCAGGCGGTAGAGGAGAAGTTTGGAGAATTTCTGTCTGAGGTTTCCTGGTTGAATATGGGCGGCGGACATCATATTACCAGAGAGGATTATGATGTAAAGCGACTGGAAAAATGTATTCGGCATATGAAGGAAACCTATGATCTGGATATTTATCTGGAGCCCGGGGAGGCTATTGCTCTGAATGCCGGATATCTGGTGACAGAGGTTATGGACATTGTGGAGAATGGAATCAGAACGCTGGTTCTGGATGCTTCTGCAGCCTGCCATATGCCGGATGTGCTGGAGATGCCCTATCGTCCGCCTCTTAAGGACAGCGGGGAAGCAGGGGAGAAGGCATATACCTACCGCTTATCCTCCTGCACCTGTCTGGCAGGAGATGTAATCGGAGATTATTCCTTTGACAGAGAGATCCGGATCGGGGACAAGCTGTATTTTATGGATATGGCGATTTATTCTATGGTGAAGAATAATACATTTAACGGTATGCCGCTGCCGGATATTGCGGTTATGTATGAGGACGGAGAGTGTGAGGTTATCAGACATTTCGGATACGAAGACTTTAAGAGCCGGCTTTCCTGATATCTGCCGGGCTATCAAAGAAAAGGAGACAGACATGGAAGTTACAGAAAAGAACAGAACAAAATATCGTATGCCCGGAGAATTTGAGCCTCATGAGGGATGTGTGATGATCTGGCCGGAACGTCCCGGTTCCTGGAATTATGGGGCAAGGGAAGCACAGAAAGCATTTGTGGAAGTTGCAGAGGCTATTGGAGAGAGCGAAAATGTATATATGCTGGTTTCCAAAGCTCAGATGGAGAATGCAAAGAATCAGCTTGGAAATGTTTCCGGTGTGACTTTGCTGGAATGCGAGACAGATGATGCCTGGGCGAGAGATGTGGGAGCAACCATGGTTCTGGATGAGAAAGGGGCGGTCTGTGGAGTTGACTGGCAGTTTAATGCCTGGGGAGGAGACTTTGATGGACTTTACCGGAACTGGGAGAAGGACGACAGGGTGGCTGCCTTTATCTGCAGGACTCTTGGTTGTCCATGTCTGGATGCCAGACCTTTTGTGCTGGAGGGCGGTTCCATCCATTCTGACGGAGAGGGGACTCTGATTGTTACAGAGGCCTGTCTTCTGAGTCAGGGACGCAATCCTCAGATGAGCAGGGAACAGATAGAGGAACAGTTGAAGTACTGGCTCGGTGTCCACAAGATTATCTGGCTTCCATGTGGAATCTATCAGGATGAAACCAATGAGCATGTGGATAACGTGTGCGCTTTTGTAAAGCCCGGAGAGGTTGTGCTTGCATGGACAGAGGATGAGGCAGATCCGCAGTATGCCATGTCTCTGGCTGATCTGAAGGTGCTGGAACAGGAAACAGATGCAAAAGGCAGAAAATTTAAGATTCATAAGCTTCCGATTCCTCAGAAACCGGTTTGCCTTACCCGGGAAGATGTGGATGGTTTTGTGTTTGAAGAGGGAGAAGACGAACGGGAAGCCGGAGAACGGATGGCTGCCAGTTATGTGAATTTCTATATTTCCAATGGAGGGATTATCCTTCCTCAGTTTGGGGATGAAAATGACAAAAGGGCAGTGGAGATTCTGCAGAAGTGTTTTCCGGAGAGAAGGATTTATCCCATTGATGCCAGAGCCATTATTGTCGGCGGTGGGAATATTCACTGTATTACCCAGCAGATTCCCGGAAAGAATATCTGACCTTGATGCAGAAAAACTTTGAGAGTCATGTGTTTGAGGGTTATTACCTGAAAGTTATGAAAAAACTTACTTATGTAAACAGGAGCAGGAGGAACAGACAGGATGAGAAATGTAACAGTGGCAGCAGTTCAGATGAAATGCAGTAAAAGTGCGGAGAAAAATATTGCCCATGCAGAGGAACTGGTGCGTCAGGCAGCAGCAAAGGGAGCTGAGATTGTTCTTCTTCCGGAGCTTTTTGAACGGCCCTATTTCTGCCAGGAGCGCAGATATGAGTATTATGAATATGCGCAGACTGCAGAGGAAAACCCTGCAGTGCGTCATTTCAGCAGGGTAGCGGCAGAGCTGGGGATTGTGATCCCGGTCAGCTTTTATGAAAAAGAGGTTAATAATACCTATAACAGCGTTGCGGTTCTGGATGCAGATGGGAAGAATCTCGGCGTTTACCGGAAAACACATATTCCGGATGACCATTATTATCAGGAAAAATTCTATTTCACACCGGGAGATACCGGCTTTAAGGTTTTTGATACCAGATTTGGAACCATTGGAGTTGGAATCTGCTGGGATCAGTGGTTCCCGGAAACGGCAAGATGTATGGCACTGCAGGGAGCAGAGCTTCTCTTTTATCCCACTGCCATCGGCAGTGAACCCATCCTGGAATGTGACAGCATGGAACACTGGAGAAGATGTATGCAGGGACACGCTGCCTCCAACCTGATTCCTGTGATCGCTGCCAACAGAATCGGTGAGGAAACAGTAGAGCCATGTCCGGAAAACGGAATGCAGAAATCGGCTCTTAATTTTTACGGCTCTTCTTTTATCACAGACAACACAGGTGCTCTCTGTGCAGAACTGCCCGGAGGGGAAGAGGGGGTGCTTGTAAGCACTTTTGACCTGGATGCATTAAAGGCAGACAGACTGAACTGGGGACTTTTCAGAGACCGCAGACCTGAAATGTATGCAAAAATTGTCGGGAAATGACATACAAGCCAAAATTCCATTGCCGCAGGCAATCTGGAATGAATTTTGGCTCAGTTACTGAGAACGGAGTGAACAGTAACTGAGTTTATAAGAATTTCATAAAAAGTTTATGATTATATTAGTTGCTACCTGCGGTATATATGGTAAAATAAGAGTACGAACGTTACTGATAACGGAGCGAGCAGTAGAGTTTTGACATGTATTTCTGGCAAAATGGAGTGTAGAAGATGAACAGAAAAGAATTTTTGGAAATCCTGAGAAGCCAGCTTGCCGGTCAGATGCAGGAGGGCAAAGCAGCAGCACATATCAGGTATTATGAAGATTATATACAGTCTCAGGTACGTGGCGGACGTTCAGAGCAGGAAGTACTGCAGGAACTGGGAGACCCGCATCTGATAGCAAAGACTCTGATCGATACAGATGATGGAAGTACACAGGAAGATTACGGAGAGTATTCTTCTTATGGAAGCAGTTATGGCAATGAGACAGAGCTTCCTCATCAGCAGGAGAAAAGATGGAAAAAAGTAATCGATCTTTCTACCTGGCATGGCAGGGCTGTTGTTATTGCAGCGGCGGCTGTTATAATTGTTTTACTGATACTGATAATCGGAGTTGCGATTCCGTTTTTTATTATTCTTGCAATTATTCTTTATTTTCTTTCATGGCTGAAGAAAAGAAATAATCAATGAAAATCTGTGCAGGGTTTCAGAAAAGAAACCCTGCGCAGAATCTTAAAAATCTTAAGTGGAAACGTTCTTGTTTCACGATATTAATTCCCCTTGAATATTTATAATCATACATTTCAACTTATTTCTATTCTTTAATCCTGCCAGGTGCAGGGAAAAATCCCACATTCATTTTTATATTTTTTGTTCGGAAAGGAGACGGAAAATGAAACACAATTTCAAACTGAAAGAACGCCTTGGAGCTTTGCTGCTTGCAATGCTTTTTATTCTGCAGGCAATTCTGGGGCTTGTGCCTGTCTGCGTAACTCAGGCGGCACCGTTAACTGTAGAAACATGGGACAGTGACAAGGTGGTAGATTATGGTTATCGCTTTAACATGAAGTTTCAGCCCGGAATTACCACATATGAATCTTTTGGGTGTGATAATCTGGACAGGGAAGCTTTTTCAGACAATGGAAAAAGTGAACGTGACACAGAGTGCGTTCGTGTAGGAGCGGACTATAAAGCCGGAAGCGCAGGGATGCGTTATAACAATGTAGGAAAAGATGGAAATGGAAATATTGTTGATGTCAGACTCATTCTTGTGGGAGTAGAGAATGCAGAACCCCGTTATGATTTGCGCACTGCAGAATCGATTGTTCAGAATAAAGGCGGAGCTACGTTTGCATGGAAAGATAATGAAGCTTATCCAATGGTTGGCTTTTCCAAAAACAGTATCGGTGTATTTATTTATTCTGTAGGATACGCAAAGGTTAAGTTTCAGTTTCTGAAGCATGGAACAGAAGAAACACTGCCAATCAGTGGCCATGGAACCATACGTGATATTGATGCGGGACAGGGAGTCCGTATTCCGTCAGACAGCAGTCTGGATAATGCATATGTTCTGAAAAACAATGATTATCTGACGGTAGATGGAAATTCTGTAAGCTCACCCCTTGGTTCCGTTGAGCCGGATGATCCGAGAGGATGGCTGAATCTTTTTTATGATACAGATAATTTTACGGTAGAATTCTGTCATCAGTTCAGACTGGATAAATGGGATAAAAGTCGTGAAGATGCCATTGCAAAAGCCGGTTCTCAGGAAAGATGGGCAGAGATTACAAGAAATAAATATCTGGATCCATCAGGCAACAGTTATTGTCCGAACTTTAAAGGACAGAAATACTGCAAAGCATATGCATATTTTGATTTTACATCCTATTGTTTCGGTGATGTTGAGATGAAAAAAGCGCCTGAGAAACGTGTGGGAGAGGCAAACTGTACATGGGAACAGGCAGCTGCCGCATCAAAAGAAAAACCTTTTGGCATTCGTCAGGGACAGGAATTTCAGTATATGATCAGGGCGGAGGTGACACCCAATAGACTGAAATCCTTTGTGGTACAGGATATACTTGAGGATTGTCTTACTATAGAGGATGCATCAAAAGTCAGTATTGTGAATGATGCAGGGCAGACAGTGACAGACTGGTTTGATGTTGCTGTTGAAGGACAGAAAGTGACCTGCAGGGCCAAAGCAGAGAGCCTTCAGGATGAAGCATTTACAGATAATCAGACTTACACATTTACTTTAAAAGTACGCCAGAGACCGGAATCAGAAATTAACATTTCAAAATACCTTGCAGAGGATGGATACAGTATTCTTGTACCAAACCATGCATCCATGAGTTATGAACGTACAAACGGAAGCGGAGATACAATGGATACGGAAACAGTGTGGGTAAAGGGTGTGATTCCACCGGAACTGGAAGTAAAGAAAAATACTTCTCAGTATGAATGGAAAACGGGAGATATCATAGATTATGAGATTCTGGTTTCTCAGACAAAACAGGATGTAAAAGCAGTAAATGTTGTTATTACAGACGAGCTTCCATCATGTCTGCAGCTTCTGGAAGGGCAGTATGCTGTAGAGACAAGTCAGGGAGGTGAGAACTGTACGCTTACCGGACAGGGAGAAAATGGATGGAAAGCAGAGTGTCCGTCCCTGAAGTATGGGGAGATGATCACAATCCGTTTTAAATGTCAGGCATCTGCGGATTCCAATGGACAGGAATGGGAAAATATTGTGACTGCAACAGCGGATAATCTGATCAATCCTGAGACAGGAGAACAGGAATCCAGAAAGGATATGGCAGAAGTATGGCCGAACAGTCCACAGCTTGAAATTGATAAAACAGCAGACAAATATGAATGGCAGGCAGGAGAGCAGGTAGCTTACCGGATCGTGGTGAATAATGTAACGGCAGGAACAATTGCAAAAGATGTAACTATTACTGATATTGGTCTGCCGCAGGGACTGGTTCTGGCAGGTGGTACACAGAGCATGGAAGTACTGGGAGTTCAGCAACAGGTAAACTATCCCGTACCGGATAAGAAAACAGGACAGGCATATGAAGCGAGACCTGTGGATTCTCAGTTGAATGCAGATGAGAACGGATTTTCTTTTTATTGTTCTTATGTACCATACAGTCAGCCTGTAACGATTATTTTCCATTGTATCGCACAGGAAGAGGCAAATGGACACGAAAGCGTAAATGCAGCAACTGTAAAAGCTGCTAATACAGATGAGAGATCTGATGATGCAGAAGTATATGTAAATTCAGGAGAATTCTGGATTGAGAAATCTGCAGATCATTATGAATGGCAGGTCGGAGAACAGGTACAGTACAATGTGGTGGTGGAGAATAAAAAAGCAGGTACAGTGGCTCGGAACGTAACTGTCTGGGATACCGGTATGCCGGCAGGACTTGCACTTTCATCGGCAGAGGATGTATCGGTAAGCGGAATCCCACAGAATATTACGCAGCTGACAGCAGGGACCAAAGATGTTTTGAATCAGCTCAATCCGGAATTTTATAATGAGACATCAGAGAAACCGGTGAATTATGAATTTTTTCAAGAAGGAAGCGGATGGAGACTGAACATTTCAGATCTTCCGGCAAATACTCCGGTTATGATTTCTTTCCTTTGCACAGTTACGGAAGTGGCAAATGGAATGGAAAGCATTAATGTTGCCAATGTGCAGGCGCAGAATGCCCCTGTTTCACAGGATGACGCAGAAGTGTATGTAAATACAGCAGTTCTTTCTGTTGAGAAAAGTTTTCAGAATCCATATCTGGCAGCCGGGGACGGACGTGCGGAAAATGAATTTCGGGTAGGAGAACAGGTGAATTATCAGGTTACGGTTAATAATCTTCAGAAGGGATCTATCGCAAGAAATCTTGTGATCAGTGATCTTTCCCTTCCTGAAGGGCTGGCTCTGGACGGAGCTGAAGATGCTGTTATTGTAAGCGGTGTTCCGGCTGTTATTCAGAATCCGGTGGCAGGAACTGATGATGCAGGAAATCAGCTGAATCCGGAAAATTATAAAGAAACAGTGGAAAAACCGGTCAGCTGTCAGGTTACACGTCAGGGAACCGGATGGATCGTGACGATTTCAGATCTTCCGTATCAGACACCTGTGACTGTTAATTTCCGCTGTACTGCGCAGGAAAGCGTAAATGGGATGGAGATTGTAAATACAGCACAGGCATATGCAGATAATGCACAGAAAGTAAAGGACTCCTCAAAAATCTGGGTGAACTCGCCTGTTCTTAAAGTAGAGAAGACGACGGACAAACCATTTTACAAATATGGTGATATTATTACATATCGCATTGTCCTGACACAGGAGCAGACCGGATGTGTGGCGCGTAATGTTACTTTGCAGGATGTGATCGATACTCAGGGAGTACGTCTTCTGAAGGATTCGGTGATTCTGATGGATGAGAAAGGAAATGTAGCAGATGCTGATGTACAGATCAATGATGATAATACTTTCCTGATGTCAACAGGCAGGACACTGGTCAGGGATAGCAGATATAGTATCTGCGATAATGATAAAGGCGGTCTTTTTGAGCAGATAATGTATAATCCTCTGGACTGTCAGGAACAGAAAAGTATGATCGTGGAATATCAGGCAGCAGTGATTGATGCAGCCCTGGCAGGACAGAAAGTGCACAATACTGCAGTTGCAGACAGCAGTGAAAAGATACCTGCAACCGGGGAAGCAGAGACAGAGGTACACAGTCCGATTCTGGAAATTGTGAAGGAATCAGATAAGAAAGAGTATGCGTCCGGTGAGAAAGGATACTATAAACTGACAGTAAGACAACTGCGTGAGGATGTCACAGATCAGAATATTGTTATCGAAGATAAACTGGAAACCCAAGGGGCTTCCATTGTAAAAGACAGCATTTTTGTGAAGAAAAACGGCATAGAACTGAAAGATGCCAAAATAGAGGCAGATGATACAGGATTTGTAATTCAGACAGGAGCATCGTTGTCAGATATGGATAAAATTGAAGTCTGCTATGAAATGGTATTTAAAACAGAAAGCACAGAGCCTGAAAAAATTGTAAACACAGCGAAAGCAAGAGGTGATATTTCACCGGAAATTACTGCACAGCAGGAGGCATATGTGAAAGCAAAAGCAGAACCGACTGCCACACCAACACCGTCTGCAACACCGAAACCAACAGAAACACCAAAGCCGACAGAGACACCAAAACCTACAGAAGTACCGAAACCGACGGAGCAGCCAAAAGCCACACCAACACCATCTGTACCGGGAACCTGCCCGAAAATGACTCCTGTACCGACGAAAGCACCGTTAGCATCTTACAATGGTGGAAATAATGGAGGCACGACTTCCGGAAGCGGAGGCAGCAGTTACGCAAATTCGGGTGGATATTCCGGTGGATACGGAAGCTATCAGGGTGGTTCCATGGCAGGAAGTTCTAAAACAGGAGATGTCAGACCGTTTAAAATGATGGCTGTTCTTGGACTTATCGGAATGGGACTGCTGACAGGAGGTGTAGTGATCTACAGAAGAACTGTTTCCGGGAAAAGAAATATAAAGGGTATGCCGCGGAAATGAAAAAACTCAGAACATTTGCAGTAAGTATGATCATAGCAGCAATTGGGCTTCTTATGTATTGTGCCGGCTTCTATATAAAAAGTTATGAACAGAATCTTGCAGCAAGGCAGGAATATGCAGAGCTTTCCCAAATGGCAGGGGTGAAGAACAGAGAAGGTGCCGGATTATTGGCAGATGGCAAAAAAACTGATGAAGACAGCAGTACAAAAAACAGTGAAAAAAAACGCAGGAAAAAACAGAGAAGATCTTCTGAATCAAAAAACAAAAACTGTACAGATGAAATCAGGGAATCCTTCGGGATTTCCTGGGAAAATTTAAGAAAGATCAACTCTCAGACAGTTGCCTGGATTACTGTCCCGGGAGCCGATATTTCTTATCCTGTAGTTCAGGCGGCGGATGATGAATATTACCTGAAACATAATTTCAGAGGAGAGGAAGATCTGTTTGGATGTATTTTTCTGGAACATGACATAAAAAAGAATTTTACAGATTCCCACAGTATTCTTTACGGGCATAATATAGAAGGTAATATGATGTTTGCAAATCTGAACCGTTATGAACAGCCTGAATTTCTGAAAAAATGTCCTGAAATTGAGATCACAACACCAAAAAGAAAGTTTCTGTACAAAATTTTTTCTGTGGAACAGGCATCTTCCCAAAGCCCGGCATTTGAATATGGATACAAGTTATCCAGTCCTGCATACAGGAGACAATTATCTATATTGAAAAATAATTCCATGTATGACACAGGAGTAGAGCCTGATGAAAGGGAGAGAATGGTGACTCTGATCACCTGTAATTCACGTCTGGATAAAGAAATACGTATGGCGGTACATGGGATTTGCCATGAATGTTATGGTATAGAAAAAGCTGAGCCGAAGTGATGTTGAAATCAATCGGATATTGGTAACTTTCGTAAAGGATGAACTGTTACTGTTCACATATCACTATCCCTCGAGGTGTTTTGGAAAAAACTAATGAAAAATCTCTCAATATTTTGTATAATTTATGCATAAAAAACAACTTGTTCGTACGTGCGTACAAGTTGTATCCTAAATACAGGAGGGAAGAAGACATGACAGATAATGGAAAGCCGAAATATTTCTCACTGATGGAACAGCTCAGAAGTGATATTATGTCAGGAGCTATCCGACCGGGAGAGAAGCTTCCTTCAGAAAACGAGCTTTCACAGAAATATTCCCTGAGTAGACATACAGTTCGTAAAGCACTGGGAATCCTGGAGCAGGACGGATATGTAGAGGCATTTCACGGAAGAGGTACTTATTGCTCTGAGAATATGCGCCATATAAAGAATTCAAAGAATATTGCGGTAGTGACCACATATATTTCTGATTATATTTTTCCGAGACTGATACAGGGAATGGATAATGTCCTTTCAGAAAGCGGTTACAGTATTATCCTGAAAAACACAGCAAACAGCAGACAGAAAGAGGCCAGATGTCTGGAGGAGCTTCTGAAGAAAGATATTGATGGACTGATCATTGAACCAAGCAAAAGTGAGATGATCTGTAAACACAGAAATCTTTATCAGAATCTGGATAAATTTGAAATTCCGTATGTGTTTATTCAGGGAATCTATTCAGAAATGAGGGATAAACCTCATATTCTTATGGATGATGCACAGGGAGGCTATCTTGTAACAAGATATCTGCTGGAACTGGGACATAAAAAGATCAAGGGTTTCTTTAAGGCAGACGATATGCAGGGACTGGAGCGCCACAAGGGATATGTGAAGGCCTTACAGGAGTCAGGGATTGCCTATGATCCTGATGATGTTGTCTGGTTTCATACAGAGGACAGGAAAGTAAAACCTGCACTGATGGCAAAAGAAATGGTACAGAGCGGACAGCTTCCGGATGGAATCGTCTGTTACAATGATCAGATTGCTGTTCAGGTTATGGAAGAACTGGAGAAAATGGGAGTCAGGATACCGGATGATATTTCCATTACCGGTTATGACAATTCACTGTATGCTCAGCGAGGAAGCGGAATCACAACGATAGCTCATCCGCAGGAAAAGCTGGGAGAAATGGCAGCAGAGCTTATACTTGAGAAGATCAACGGAGTTCCTGAAGAAGAAAGTAAGGTTGAAAGACTGATTTATCCGGAACTGATCATACGGGGATCATGCAGAAAAATATTGTAAACAAATGAAATAAATAAAAAATAAATCCAGGAGGAATTTTATCATGAAAACAGGAAGAAACTATAAGTTCTGGTTTTGTACAGGTTCACAGGATCTTTACGGAGATGAGTGCTTAAGAAAAGTTGCTGAGCATTCCAGAATCATTGTTGAGGAATTAAACAAGAGTGGTGTTCTTCCATTTGAATTAGTATGGAAACCAACACTGATCACAAACGAACTGATCCGTAAAACATTTAATGAGGCAAATGCAGATGAGGACTGTGCAGGTGTTATCACATGGATGCATACTTTCTCACCAGCAAAATCATGGATCCTTGGTCTGAAAGAATACAGAAAACCGCTTTGCCATCTTCATACACAGTTTAATGAGGAGATTCCTTATGATACCATTGATATGGATTTTATGAATGAAAACCAGTCTGCTCATGGCGGTCGTGAATATGGTCATATTGTTACAAGAATGGGAATCGAAAGAAAAGTTATTGTCGGACACTGGGCAGATAAAGATGTTCAGGAAAGACTTGCTTCCTGGATGCGTACAGCAGTTGGTATCATGGAGAGCAGTCATATCCGCGTATGTCGTGTAGCAGATAACATGAGAAACGTAGCTGTTACAGAAGGTGATAAAGTAGAAGCACAGATCAAATTCGGATGGGAAGTTGATGCTTATCCTGTAAATGAGATTGCTGATTATGTAAAAGATGTAGCTAAAGGTGATGTAGATGCGCTGGTAGATGAATACTACAGCAAATATGATATTCTTCTTGAGGGAAGAGATCCGGAAGAATTTAAACGTCATGTAGCAGTTCAGGCTCAGATTGAGATCGGATTTGAGAAATTCCTGGAAGAGAAAAATTATCAGGCAATCGTTACACACTTTGGAGATCTGGGTGCTCTTAAACAGCTTCCCGGACTTGCAATCCAGAGACTTATGGAAAAAGGCTATGGATTCGGTGCAGAAGGCGACTGGAAGACAGCTGCAATGGTTCGTCTGATGAAGATCATGACAGCTGGTGTAAAAGATGCAAAAGGAACTTCCATGATGGAAGACTATACATATAACTTTGTACCTGGAAAAGAAGGAATCCTTCAGTCTCATATGCTTGAGGTATGCCCGTCTGTCGCAGATGGTAAGATCGGCATTAAAGTATGCCCGCTTTCCATGGGTGACAGAGAAGATCCTGCAAGACTTGTATTCACAAGCAAGACAGGCCCGGGTATTGCAACATCCCTGATCGATCTTGGAGACCGTTTCCGTCTGATCATCAACGATGTGGAATGCAAGAAGGTTGAGAAACCGATGCCGAAGCTTCCTGTAGGAAGTGCATTCTGGACACCACAGCCAAATCTTAAGACAGGTGCAGAAGCATGGATCCTTGCAGGCGGAGCCCACCATACAGCATTCTCCTATGACCTGACAGCAGAGCAGATGGGTGACTGGGCAGCAGCTATGGGTATTGAAGCTGTTTACATTGATAAAGATACAAATATTCGTGATTTTAAGAATGAACTGAGATGGAATGAACTTGCATTCAGAAAATAATAATTTTTGTAATTAATACAGAGGCTGCCATATCAGGCTGAAATTAACTGCCTGGGATGGCAGCCCTGAGAAGTTTAAAGTAATAAAAAGTATGTTAAAACCGTAAAATTTCCATGGTAAAACAATAAAAGAAATGCAATAATATTGGTGTACAAACAATATATGATTATAGATTGTCGAATGATCTGTAATCATAAATAACAGAGAAACAGGGAGGTACATAAAAATGGGAGCAGCAGAAGCAAAAGCAGCGATTCTCGCTAACAAAACAGCGCTTGGTATTGAATTTGGTTCTACCAGGATCAAAGCAGTACTTGTAGATGATAAAAATCAGCCAATCGCATCTGGCGGTCATGAATGGGAAAATCGTTATGAAAACGGTGTCTGGACATATAGCCTTGATGATATCTGGACAGGCATTCAGGACTGTTATCAGGATATGGCAAGGGATGTGAAGGCAAAATATGACATAGAACTGGAATCTGTAGGTGCATTTGGCGTCAGCGCCATGATGCATGGATATATGCCATTTAACAAAGAGGGAGAACTTCTTGTACCATTCCGTACATGGAGAAATAATATTACAGGGGAAGCCAGTGAAAAGCTGATGGAGCTGTTTAATTACAATATTCCTCAGAGATGGAGTATCGCACATCTGTACCAGGCAATTCTTAATGGCGAGGAACATGTAAAAGATATCGATTATATTACAACTCTGGAGGCTTATGTCCACTGGAAACTGACAGGAAAGAGAGTTCTCGGTATCGGTGACGCAGCAGGTATGTTCCCGATTGATACCACAAAGGCAGATTACAACCAGGAGATGGTTGATAAATTCGATGAACTGGTTGCTCCTTATGGATTCTCATGGAAACTTCGCGATATTATGCCGAAAGCCCTTGTTGCAGGTGAAGATGCCGGTGTTCTTACAGAAGAAGGTGCGAAACTTCTCGACGTAACAGGAAAACTGAAAGCCGGAATCCCGATGTGCCCTCCGGAAGGTGATGCAGGAACAGGCATGGTTGCCACAAACAGTGTAGCAGTACGTACGGGTAATGTTTCCGCAGGAACTTCTGTATTTGCCATGATCGTTCTGGAAAAAGAGCTTTCCAGACCTTATAAAGAAATTGATATGGTTACCACTCCGTCCGGACATCTGGTAGCTATGGCTCATTCCAACAACTGTACCTCTGACCTGAATGCCTGGGTAAATGTATTTAAAGAGTTTGCAGAGGCTATGGGTATGGAAGTGGATATGAATAAACTGTTTGGAACTCTTTATAATAAAGCACTTGAAGGTGATCCGGACTGTGGCGGACTTCTGTCTTACTGCTATTTCTCAGGCGAGCATATGACAGGCTTTGAAGAAGGACGTCCGTTATTTGTACGTTCTCCTGAAAGCAAATTTAACCTTGCAAACTTTATGAGAACTAATCTGTATACATGCCTTGGAGCCATGAGAGTAGGTCTGAACCTTCTGTTTGAGAAAGAAAATGTAAAAGTAGACCGTCTTCTTGGTCATGGAGGATTATTCAAGACAAAAGGCGTAGGACAGCAGATTCTGGCAGATGCTGTCAATGCACCGGTATCTGTAATGGCTACTGCAGGTGAGGGCGGAGCCTGGGGAATCGCACTTCTTGCTTCTTATCTGGTAAATAAAGAAGAAGGTGAGACTCTGGAAAGCTTCCTTGATAATAAAGTATTTGCAGATCAGGAAAGCAGCACACTGGATCCAAAACCGGAAGGTGTGGCTGGATTCAATGCATTTATGGACAGCTATATGAAAGGTCTTTCTATTGAAAGAGCAGCAGTAGAGTCTGAAATCTGGTAAATTATGGTCAGAAACCCTGCCACATTTTTTGCCACATATTGAAGACAGTGTAAGAATACAGTAAAATATTCCTATCAACTCATACGGGAGAGTGACACAATGAGGATTGTAAATGTCGAGAAACAAATTGTCCGCTGGCGTGTATGAAAAATGGATGGGAAAAGTAGAATATAAAAATGGAGCAGCATCGCACATCATGAGACTGGCGATGCTGCTTTTTGCATTTTTTCTGAGATTATTTTATGGAATTGCTATAGTATGAGATGATTCATACTTGAATAAATACAAAGAGAAAGCCCCGGCAGGGGAGCTGCCGGGACTTTCAAGGGGAGTATAAATAATTAAATAAGGGGTTTATGTAAAAAAAATTTTTGAAGGGTAAATTCTTTTTACAGCTATGATTATAATATAGCTTGGTGAAAAAAGCAACATATTTTGATGAATATTCCCCCCGGTTTTTGGGATAATAGTCAATGTGAAGCACTTTCAGCGATGAAGTGTGGAAGAAAAAAACCGGATTTTGCAGAGTATCAGGAGATCCGGGCAGATAAATCTCATCAGGAGGAAAATAATAATGGCAAAAAACTATGAATCTGAGAGTAAAAACAGCAGAAATTACACAGGAACTTCAGATAAGAACAGCTATGGTAATGAAATGAACCATGCTGGTAATGCAAAAAACAGTGTGAAAAGCAAAAACGAGACAGATTGTAGAAGTAAAGCAAAAAATAAAACTTCCCAGTCTTACAGCTCAGAAGAAGACAGATATTGATTGGATCAGGAGGGGGAAATGCCCCTCCTGATTTGCTGTGAGCCAATTTATGTGTCGGCTGTTTTTTGTCAGACAGTGGCACATCTGTCTCTGATATCATATGATATAACAAAAAGGAGTCTGCCATGTTTCCGGTGGAAACGATCTCTGCAAAAATGCTGGATTATTATGTGGACCGAAGGGACACGTTGATCATAGATCTGAGAGAAAAAGAATCCTATATGCACAGCCATGTAAAAGGAGCCGTAAACATGCCATATGGAGAAATAGACGGATATACAGCCCTTCCAAAAGGAAAAATACTGGTTCTGTACTGCGACAGGGGCGGGGCAAGCCTTTTGCTTGCAAGGCAGCTTGCAAAGCTTGGGTACTGTACCAGGTCTGTTATAGGCGGTTTTGGAGCATATCGGGGAAGAAATCTTGTAATTTCGCCGTAAGCATGATAAGGTGTAAGAGAAAAAATACGAACCGGTATATCTTCAGGTTATTTCAGAAATCAATCTGTCGGCATACCTATTGTGCCAACAAGTTGATTTCTCGAACAATCTTGCGTCTAAATTTCTTATTTCCGCGTTGTCGTCGGTCGCCGTAGCCACCGCTACGCCTCCTTCCTCCGCCTTGAAATAAAAAAATTTATCCTGCAAGATTGTTTCAAGAATCAACTTGTCGGCACACTATAAAAGAGGAGACACAAAACTATGAAATATATGTTTGCATCAGATGTCCATGGTTCTGCATACTACTGCAGAAAAATGCTGGATGTCTATAAAGAAGAAAAGGCAGAACGCCTGGTACTGCTGGGCGATCTGCTCTATCATGGCCCGAGAAATGATCTTCCCAGAGAATATGCTCCCAAACAGGTCATTTCCATGCTTAATGACATGAAGAAAGAAATTTATGCTGTACGTGGGAATTGTGAAGCTGAGGTCGATCAGATGGTCCTGCAGTTTCCAGTTATGGCAGACTACTGTATCCTGAACCTGGATGGAAGAACCTTTTATGCCACACATGGGCATATTTACAATGAAAATAATCTGCCTCCGATCCAGGAAGGAGATATTCTGATCCATGGACATACCCATGTACTGAAAGCAGAGCAGAAAGAAGGCTATGTACTTCTCAACCCGGGTTCTGTTTCCATTCCAAAAGAAGGAAACCCGCCTACATATGCGATCTTTGAGGACGGTGTGTTTACAATTAAGGATTTTGAGGGAAATATTGTTAAGAGCATAGAATTATAGGGAAGTCCCATCTACATATAGAAAGGATAAAGAATGGAAAAATTTGAACTGATCGCTCCATGTCATTTCGGTATGGAAGCTGTGCTGAAACGTGAGATCCTTGATCTGGGCTATGAGATTACCAAAGTAGAGGATGGAAAAGTAACATTTGAGGCAGATGCACAGGGAATCGCAGATGCCAATATCTTTCTGCGTTCCACAGAAAGAATCCTGCTGAAAGTAGCAGAAGTAAAGGCAGAAACCTTTGACGAGCTTTTTGAAAAGACAAAAGCCCTGCCATGGGAAAATTATATTCCCAAGGATGGGAAATTCTGGGTTGCCAAGGCCAATTCTGTGAAGAGTAAGCTCTTTAGCCCGTCTGATATCCAGTCCATTATGAAAAAAGCCATTGTAGAGCGTCTGAAGGGCGTATACGGGGTGTCCTGGTTTGAAGAGGATGGGGCAAGCTTTCCTATCCGCGTGGCATTTATGAAAGATGTGGCCACGATCGGTATTGATACCTCAGGGGTATCTCTGCATAAAAGAGGGTATCGTAAAATGACAGTGAAAGCTCCGATCACAGAAACACTGGCATCTGCTCTGATCATGCTTACACCATGGAATAAAGACAGGATTCTGGTAGATCCTTTCTGCGGAAGCGGTACCTTTCCTATTGAAGCAGCAATGATGGCAGCAGATATTGCACCCGGCATGAACCGTTCCTTCCTTGCTGAGGAATGGAAGCATCTGGTTCCGAGAAAATGCTGGTATGATGCAAATGAAGAGGCACAGGACAGGATAAATCTTAATATTGAAACAGATATCCAGGGCTTTGACATTGATCCTGAGGCGTTGAAGGCTGCCAGAGCTAATGCAAAAATGGCAGGTGTGGACAAGCTGATCCATTTCCAGCAGAGAGCGGTAAAAGATCTCCGCCATCCCAAACCATATGGATTCATCATCACAAACCCTCCTTATGGGGAACGACTGGAAGAAAAAGAGAATTTAACTCAGCTTTATCGTGAAATCGGGGAAAGCTATGAAAGGCTTGACAAGTGGTCCATGTATCTGATCACATCTTATGAGAAAGCGGAGAACGATATCGGGCGAAAAGCAGATAAAAACCGTAAGATCTATAATGGTATGCTTAAGACCTATTACTATCAGTTCCTTGGGCCGCGCCCACCGAAGAAAAACCGTAGCTGAGTGCTTCTGTAATTGCGAAAAATCAAAATAAAAAGAGGATACAAAGAATTATGAAAAAAATAATTTTTGCTACCGGAAATCAGGATAAAATGAGAGAAATCCGCGAGATCCTTGCAGATATGGATGTAGAGGTTGTTTCTATGAAAGAAGCGGGAATCCATGCAGATATTGTAGAGGATGGTTCTACTTTTGAGGAAAATGCTGTGATCAAGGCGAAGACAATCTGTGAACTGACAGGGGAGATCACTCTGGCAGATGATTCCGGTCTGGAGATTGACTATCTGAATAAAGAGCCGGGCATTTATTCTGCCCGTTATATGGGAGAAGATACCTCATATCATATCAAAAATGCAAGTCTGATAGAGAGACTGAACGGAGTTCCGGACGAGAAGCGTACTGCAAGGTTCGTATGCGCCGTTGCAGCGGCTTTTCCGGATGGAAGTGTAAAAACAGTGCGTGGAACAATGGAAGGCCGTATAGGCTATGAGGAGAAGGGAGAGAACGGCTTCGGCTATGATCCGATCTTCTACCTGCCGGAATATGGATGTACTTCTGCAGAGCTTTCCGGCGAAGAGAAAAATAAGATCAGCCACAGAGGAAAAGCATTACGTGCCATAAAGGATGAACTGAAATGAAGGTACTGATCGTCAGCGATACTCATGGACAGGATGAGAATCTGGAAGAGACAGTGCTCAGAGAAGCTCCCTTTGATTATCTGATCCACTGCGGGGATGTGGAAGGCAGAGAGATTTTCATTGAGGCACTGGCAGAGTGCCCATGTACGATTGTCGCAGGAAATAATGACTTTTTTACAGATCTTCCCTATGAGGAAGAGGTTACTCTGGAGGGACATAAGATACTGGTTACACATGGACATCATTATTTTGTGTCCCGGGATTATGATAAACTTGTTGAGAATGCGCAGGCTAAGGGATGTAAGATTGCAATGTATGGTCATACTCACATGCCTGTGATCGAGAATGAGGATGGGATTCTGGTAATTAATCCCGGCAGTCTTACCTACCCGCGTCAGAGAGGCCGCAGGCCAAGCTATGCAGTTATGCAGATAGAAGAGGGAAAAGATCCTCAGGTCGAGATCAGATACCTCTGAAAAATTATTTAACTGAATCAGGTAAGTTACTTGCGGAGGCTGCGAATATCCGCCTGACTCATCTGACTGTATATTTTTGAGGTATTGTTGATCGGATAACGGCAATACCTCTTTTTACAGATACGTGACAGTAAAAGAATAGAAGAAAAATTAAAAAAGTTAAGATTTTTTTATTGTGCGAAAAAAATATTTTTTTACAAAAAATCTTAAAAACCAGTAAAAAATCCCTTTTTGCGAACAAAAAAAACGATTTTTTTGAAAAAAGTGAAAAGCCCGCAAAGCCTTGTATTTAGCGGGTTTCAGGGACTTTTTGAGGGATAAAAAATCACTTTTTTAAAAAAAATCAAAAAAAATTGAAAAAAGGTGTTGACATTTGGGGCCGCTTAACATATAATATGTCTTGCGTCGGACAACGAAGCACAAATAAATAAAGAAAAACAGCGGGGTGTGGCTCAGCTTGGCTAGAGCGCCTGGTTTGGGACCAGGAGGCCGCAGGTTCGAATCCTGTCACCCCGACTGCTGTAACAACAACATTACCGTTTCAGCGAAATGCGGGTGTAGTTCAATGGTAGAACACTAGCCTTCCAAGCTAGATACGTGGGTTCGATTCCCATCACCCGCTTCTCTGTATGTACAGAGAGATGTGTCTGTAGCTCAGCTGGATAGAGCAACGGCCTTCTAAGCCGTGGGTCGGGGGTTCGAATCCCTTCAGGCACGCTGTGGTGGGTATAGCGCAGTTGGTTAGCGCGCCAGATTGTGGCTCTGGAGGCCCAGGGTTCGAATCCCTGTATCCACCCTTCGCCTTTGGGCTATCGCCAAGCGGTAAGGCACAGCACTTTGACTGCTGCATTCGCTGGTTCGAATCCAGCTAGCCCAGTCTTTTATATGGAGCATTAGCTCAGTCGGTAGAGCACTTGACTTTTAATCAAGTTGTCCGGGGTTCGAATCCCCGATGCTTCATTAATAGCGGAAATCTTCTGTGAGGTTTCCGCTATTTTATTGCTTTTGCAGAGTGCGAGAATGATTTTTCAGGTACACTCTGAGAATATGAGAAAATGCGGATATGGCGGAATTGGCAGACGCGCTGGTTTTAGGTACCAGTGGGCTTCCCGTGCAGGTTCAAGTCCTGTTATCCGCATTCAGAAAAAGTACCGGTTAAAACGGTGCTTTTTTGTTTTACAGACATGGTTTTTTGTTGTATAGTTAAGTTATAAACAGGACAGGGAGATTTTGACTATGGATATACAGAAATTTCAGCAGAAACTTACAGAGGTGTGTGAACTTGGAGAGAAGAATGGCAAAGTGTTGAAACCGGAACAGATAAAGGAATGCTTTGGCGAACTTGACCTGGATAAGTCACAGCTGATCAAGATATTACAGTATTTAAAATTAAAAGGTATTTCCATTGAAGGTGCGGAGGAGATTTCAGCAGCATCTCAGACCGGCCCGGAAGAAGTATCCGAAGAAAAAGAAGAAAAAGTTCCTCTGACAGCGGAGGAAGAGGCATATCTGAAAGAATATCTGGAAGGTCTTGAAGAACAGGAGCAGGGAGAGAGAAGTGCGGAAGAACTTTTTGAACTGCTTTCAAAGGGAGATGCTCTGGCACAGGCAGAGCTGTCACAGAGGTATCTGCATGCAGCGGTCGAAATGGCGGTTGAAATGAACTGTGAGGAGATTTTTATCGCTGATCTGATTCAGGAGGCAAATATAAGCCTTCTGATGGCTCTGGGAGAGGAAGAACCGAAAGAGAAAGATGAGAAATGGCTGCTTGGACGTATCCGGTGTGGGATCCGCCATGCTATTGAGGAGCAGACCCAGAGGAAATTTGAGGATGACTATCTGGTAGCAAAGGTGGAGAAGCTGGAAGCGGCAGTCCGGGAACTTACAGAGGATGAAGAGGATGAAAGTTCAAAGTTCAGTGTAGAGGAGCTGGCAATCATTCTTGATATGGATGAAGAAGAGATCAGGGATGTGCTGCGGCTTACAGGTGATGATAAATAATGCAGTGATGTAGCATTACGGGAAAGGAGAGGGTGATTATGAGTATTCCAACACCACACAACAGTGCAAAGAAAGGTGATATTGCAAAGAAGGTTCTGATGCCGGGAGATCCGCTGCGTGCGAAGTATATTGCGGAGACATATCTGGAGAATCCGGTATGTTTTAACACAGTGAGAAATATGTTTGGTTATACCGGAACTTATAAGGGTGAGCAGATATCTGTCATGGGCAGCGGTATGGGGATGCCATCTATGGGTATTTACAGTTATGAGCTTTATAATTTTTATGATGTAGAGAAGATCATTCGTATTGGCTCTGCAGGTGCGCTGCAGGATGATGTAAGCGTAATGGACGTTGTGATCGCCATGAGTGCATGTACGGATTCAAATTATGCAAGCCAGTATCAGCTGCCGGGGACTTTTGCTCCTACAGCAAGTTATGAACTGGTTGCAAGGGCTGTAGAGGTTGCGAAAGAGCAGGGTACACCGGTTCGTGTGGGTTCTGTTGTATCTTCAGATGCGTTCTATGGAGATAATCCGGAGAGTTCGAAGGCATGGAGAAAGATGGGGGTTCTCTGTGTGGAGATGGAGTGTGCGGCGCTGTTTATGAATGCTGCGAGAGCCGGTAAGGAGGCACTGGGGATTCTTACGATTTCGGATCATGTTTTCAGGGATGAGGCAATTTCTGCGGAGGCCAGGCAGACTTCGTTTAACAGGATGATGGAGATTGCTTTAGGAATTTAAGGGTTAATGACGACTGTTCTCAAGAAGAGCGATTGAAAAATTTCTCATATTGTGTTAATATCAAAACAATATGGGAGGTATTTTGAATGCAAATTAGAAAATCGGCGGAGGATTATTTGGAGGCAATTTTGGTGTTGTCTAAACAGGGGGGCGGTGTTCGTTCTATTGATATTGCGACGATGCTTGGGGTATCGAAACCGAGTGTGAGTCATGCGATGAAGCTGTTACGTGAGGATGGCTATATCGCGATGGATCGTTATGGTACGGTGACGCTTCTGGATAAAGGGGCTCAGATTGCAATGCATATTTATGAACGCCATACAGTGTTGAGTAAGATGTTGGAACGTCTCGGCGTAAGCCCGGAAGTTGCAAAAGAAGATGCGTGTAAGTTAGAGCATGACCTGAGCGATGAGAGTTTTACTAGGATAAAGGAGCACTTCCACAAGGTGATTGGGGAAGTTGAATAGCGGATAAAATAAACTCCCCCCGTCGGATGAATTTCTGACGAAGTGGGGAGTTTATTTTTTAAAGTTAGTCATCTACTATTTCTGTTACATAGCTTCCATGCCCGTCTATAGCAATAACTTTTTCTTTTCCACCTTCTGTTTGAAATATCCATGGAGCAGAATAAGGATTACGAAAAAAGGCTTACAACGAATGGTGGTGTGGTACAATGCTGTAGAAAGAAGAATGCTGGAAAGCCGTATAGTCGTATGAAGGAGAAACTCACATGCAGTTTGATGAGAGGAAAGAGGGAATAGACCCTCTGACCTACTCTGCATATTATTCTGTCTGCTTCTGTGGAAGCTGTGCAAGGATGATAGCAGCAAACATGATGACACATCCAAGGATTTCTTTAGTACTTAGTTGCTGTCTGAGGATGATCCATCCGGCTAGGACAGAGATGCAGGATTCCAGGCTGAGTATCAGGGATGCTACAGTTGGGTTCATGTTTTTCTGACCGATAATCTGCAAGGTGTAAGCTACTCCGCATGACATGACACCTGCGTAGAGGATTGGCTGCCATGCTGCCAAGATGGATGAGAGTTCCGGATGCTCAAGGAGCAGAGCGGGAATGCCGGAAAGGATACCACATGTCAGGAACTGAATGCAGGAGAGCTTTACTCCGTCTACTTTTGGAGAAAAGTAGTCGATGACCAGTATGTGCAGTGAAAATAGAAATGCGCATACCAGTACGAGCAGATCTCCTTTTCCGATAGAAAATCCATCTGTGATGCACAGGAGATAAAGTCCGATCAGAGCCATTGCAACGGCAGCCCAGATAAATTTTGTGCATTTTTTGCCAAGGAATAGTCCGATGACAGGGACGATCACAATATAACAGGCAGTGATAAAGCCGGCTTTTCCGACGGTTGTATACTTGATGCCGAACTGTTGGAAATTGCTTGCCAGACAGAGGCAGATACCGCAGGCGATACCGCCGATAATCAGAGTTTTTTTCTCCTGCATATTGGATACAGTATTACTTGAGGTGTCAGATCTGCCAGATGCTTTGGAAGCAGAATCTGAAGGAGAGTTTCTCTTTTTCAGAATAAAAATCAGTGGAATCAGAACGACTGCTCCGATAAGGGAACGGACGGCATTAAAAGTAAAGCCTCCTACGTATTTCATTCCTACGCTTTGAGCCACAAAAGCGATACCCCAGATAATCGCTGCGAGAAGCAGGAGCAGGGAATTTTTTAAAGGGATCTGTTGTTTTTGCATGATGTGTGTAATCCTTCCTTATATTAATGTGTAAAATAATAAAGTGTAAATAGAATGTATAAAATGTGGATAAAACAAAATATTTATTCATTCAGTGTGGACAGAGGCACTGGAATTTTGTAACTGTTCAGTGCCCTCATATTATAAAATATTTCAAATATATTTTAAGAGTGCCGGTGCCTTATTGATCTGAAAATGAATAAACACTTTCATAATTATACATCATAGATATAAAAAGAGAAAGAAGATTATAGAAATAAAAAGAAGCCTCTGCAGGAGACTTCTTTTTGTAAATGTGTATCTGATATTTATATCAGATAAAGATATATTTCAAAATAAACAATACAGCGAGCACATACATCAGTACACTGATCTTCTTTTCTTTTGCTTTACCTGTAACAACGTTGATGATCACATAGGAGATAACACCCATGGAGATACCTTCAGAAATGCTGTACAGGAACGGCATTGCGATAATCGCGATAAATGCCGGGATTGCTTCAGTCATGTCGTTGAAGTCAATCTTGGTTACTGATGTGAGCATCAGGAATCCAACGATGATCAGAGCCGGTGCTGTGGCAAAGGACGGGATTGCCAGGAAAATCGGGGATAACAGCAGTGATAATCCGAAGAGGATGGCTGCTATCAGGGAAGTAAGTCCTGTACGTCCGCCTTCAGCAACACCGGAAGCACTCTCTACGAAAGTAGTAACTGTGGAAGTACCACACATAGCACCTACTGTAGTTCCTACTGCGTCAGAAAGAAGAGCACCTTTGATGTTTGGAAGTTTGCCTTCTTTGTCAAGCATATCAGCTTTGGAAGCAACGCCGATCAGTGTTCCAAGTGTATCGAACATATCTACAAACAGGAATGCAAACATAATGACTACGAAATCAAGTGTGAAGACAATGGAGAAGTCCATTTTCATAAATGTGGGAGCCATGCTTGGGATGGAGATTCCGTTTGAAAAATCAGGCAGGAGGCTGAACCAGCCGGCTGCAGGATCAGGCTTGTAAAGTCCTGTCAACTGACAGATAATGCCAAGTCCCCATGTGATCAGGATACCCCAGAGAATGTTTCCTTTTACACTCTTAACAAGAAGGATGGCGGTGATGAGAAGTCCGATCAGCGCCAGAAGAACTGTAATTCCTTCTGTATTGAAGGTTCCGCCGGAAACGGAGGATTTAAAGGAAAATACACTTACCAGAGTGGAGTCGTTGTTAACTACGATCTTAGCATTCTGCAGTCCGATGAAAGCAATAAACAGTCCGATACCAACAGATACCGCATGTTTCAGGTTCATTGGGATCGCATTGAAAATTGCCTCACGCACATTGGTCAGAGATAACAGGATAAAAATAATACCCTCTACAAATACAGCTGCCAGTGCCTGCTGCCAGCTGTAACCCATGCCAAGAACAACAGTGTAGGCAAAGTAGGCATTCAGGCCCATGCCAGGTGCAAGAACGAATGGATAATTAGAAAGCGCAGCCATCAGACAGGTGGCAATAAAGGATGACAGTGCGGTCGCTGTAAAAACAGCTCCTCTGTCCATGCCGGATGCTTCCAGAATGTTTGGGTTTACAGCCAGAATGTATGCCATTGTCATGAATGTGGTAATACCTGCCATAACTTCGGTCTTTACATCTGTGTGGTTCTCTTTGAGATGGAATAATTTGTCAAGATTCATAATCTTTCCCCCTTTTGATTTTAAAAATTGCCGGCCGTTTTGTGGTGCCTCAGATAATCATCCCGAAAAAACAGGGTGAAACTCCTGGAATCAATCGTCCCGGCATATCGTTTTGTTAACGATATGCCGGAAAAACACCATCAGAATCTGTATTTCCTGCAGTTACAGAATCTTTCTTCCGGCTACATATTTAGCGGTAATATTACGGTCATCGGAAAGGTAGATCAGTCTTTCAAGTCTGTCCCTCGGAGAGAGCTTCAGTGGAGTTGGAATAGTGCTGTCATTAAGCACAACCGCATCAAATTCATACCCCTCCTTAAAGCTTCCAACCTTTCCAAAGAAGGAACCGCCTCCTTCTGTTCCCATATAAAAGGCCTCTTCAACAGTAAGCGGCTTCATGGAAGAATCAACCAACCGCCAGTACAGCTTGGAAACCTGAATAGCATCAGCCATAGCACGCAGAATAGAAACGGAAGTTCCACCTGCAATGTCAGATCCCAGTCCGATGTGTAAACCTTCGTCCAGATAACGTCTCACAGGAGAGATACCTGAGGCGAGATTTGTGTTAGACTGCGGACAATGAGCAATATAAACGCCCTGCTTTTTCATAAGGGCAATTTCTTCATCCGAAGAATGAACACAATGAGCCATAATCGTCGGACAGTCACCGCCGAAAAGATCAAACTGGCTATATGCTTCTCCATAAAAATGTGTATTCGGGCAAAGCTCCTTCACCCAGGCAATTTCACCGAAATTCTCAGAAAGGTGAGACTGCATCGGCAGGTGATACTTTTTCTGAATCTCCGAAAGCTTCTCCATCAGTGCATCAGAACAGGACGGAGTAAATCTCGGAGTAAGGATCGGCTTTACATTTTCAAATTTATCAAGCGTATCCTTAATCCACTGAACCGTAGCATCAGCAGAAGCCTGAGCACTCTCTTCCTGCAACTGCGGAGAACCATTACGGTCCATATTTACCTTGCCGACCATAGCCTTTATTCCGGTTTTATCCAGCTGTTCCATCAGGATCTCGGTAGCAGGGACATGCAGAGTTCCGAAAATACATGCTCTTGTATTCGGGCTCTTCTTCATATCCTCAGTGAAAATAGAATAAGCCTCTTTTGCAAACTCTGTATCTTCATAACGTGCTTCCTGCGGAAAAGTATAAGTATTCAGCCAGTCCAGCAGCTCAAGATCCATACCCGAGGCACGAAACGTATACTGCGGAGCATGAAGATGCAGATCAGTCAGTCCCGGAATGATCAGCTCATCGCCAAAATCTGTACATGAGATTCCTGCAAATTTCTCAGGAAGCTCATCAAACACCCCTGCACATCGCCCATCTTCACATACTAAATATCCATTTTCAGTGATGGAAAGTTCTGTCAGAGAATTACTGTAGCAAATTGTTCCCTTTAAAACAAAAGTCTGCTCGTTCATAACCATACCTCCTTTTTGTGGTTAAGGAAAGGCAAAAAAAATCTACCGATGCTGCCTTTACCTCATTCTTTCTCCCTGGGGAGAGAACTTATAGACAACTATTACGGTAGTTGGTAGAAACGTCCAACCGATTATGGACATATATAAGTTTACTTATATTGTTTATAAAATGATTATAAAATATTTGTAGTTAACTGTCAATTCCTTTCTGCAATTTAATTTAATATTCTTTTTGCATTGCTATTTGATAATTCATAGTCTATAAAGCATTTTACAGGCAGAATTTATATAAAGTATATGATATCCCATGTGAACTTATACAATCTCTTTCATATTTAAAGTCTTTCTTATTCATGTAGGCTTTTAACATGCGAATTGATACGATATTTTCCACCTTCCAATTACCAGCTTAGAAAAATATTTTATCTGCTATGCATTTGCAGGCATCTTAGAGATTCTTAGTCCTCTTAAATCTGCGTTATGAGAAGAAAAGTCCATTGCCTGAGCACCAGCGAGCAATCATAGACTTTTCTTCTCATGCTTTTAGCAGATTTCAGATGACTTAGAATCTCTTAGATGCCGAAACCGCATAGCAGATAAAATATTTTTCTAAGCGTCCGTTTTTTTGGAAAATATGATATAATACTCTCCAATATCAAAAAGAAAGGAAAAACAAACATGCAGCTAGACAAAGAAAACATAAAAAAAATTCGATGGCTCATCGCATTCGCAATTCTCTTATATCTGGGTGTCCAGAACCTGCACATAGTCATCAGCACTGTCAGAGTTCTGCTTGGCTTTCTCTTTCCGTTCATCATTGGTTTCGGAATCGCTTTTATCCTCAATATTCCAATGAAATTCATAGAACATCATCTGTTCGGAAGAGTCCTGAAACAAGAGAAAAAAACAGCACAAAAACTGGCAAGGCCGGTCAGCCTGGTGCTTTCTATCTGCTTTGTGATCTGTATAATCGTGATCGTTATGCTGGTAGTAGTACCGGAACTGGGGGCAACATTCGTAAACATAGCGAAAAAGATAGAAGAAAATATTCCGGTTTTCCAGAAATGGATCGACAATGTATTCGGAAACAATCCGGAAGTTGTGAAATGGGCGCAGTCTCTTGACATTGAGCCGGGAAAAATAATCGATTCTGTACTCGGCGTACTGAAGAACGGAGTCAATAACATTGTTTCCTCCACAGTGTCCATCACCATAGGACTTCTGACTACTGCAATGAATGTATCCATTGGCTTTGTATTCGCCTGCTACGTCCTTTTGCAGAAAGAAAAGCTCCTGCAGCAGATAAAAAAAGCAATGTACGCAATGTTCCCGGAAAAACCGGTCAGATATCTGGCACATGTATGGAATCTGGCAAACAGGATTTTTTCCAGCTTTATTACCGGACAGTGTATCGAAGCTGTGATTCTTGGAAGTATGTTCTTTGTATCCATGACAATCCTGCATTTTCCATATGCAATGCTGGTGGGTGTCCTGATTTCATTTACAGCATTGATCCCGCTGTTTGGCGGAATTATCGGATGTTGGGTAGCATTTTTTCTGATCCTTATGATAAGTCCTGTAAAAGCAGTTCTGTTTCTGGGACTTTTCCTTATCCTGCAGCAGATAGAAGGAAACCTGATCTATCCTCATGTGGTAGGTGGTTCTGTCGGGCTTCCATCCATCTGGGTACTGGTAGCTGTAACACTTGGCGGCAGTCTGATGGGAATTGCGGGAATGCTGATCTTCATTCCGACAGTATCTGTCATCTATACACTTTTCAGAGAGTGGGTATATGCCCGTCTTGAGAAAAAACAGCTTGTTTTATGACGAAATGATTCGTGATGTGTAGAAAGATGTATTATTGTCCGGATAAACTTGGTAACAAATTTGTAAAAGGACTGTAAATCAGTGTAAGGTCTCTGTAATTGTAATTAATTCGATATTTCTGTATTATAGTGATATCTGGTTAAAAATGGAAGGAGATCTTAAGATGGACATCTTAAAAGGTAAACGTTATGATATTATGAATGTGCTTTGGGAAGAGGGAAGACCATTGTCTGCTTTTGAGATCAATGACATTGCACCGGAACTGAAAATGCCGACAGTAAGAAGATGCCTGGAGCTTCTTTTGAAAGAGAACCTGATCCAGGTTGCGGGAACTTCAATGAACGGCAAGGTGTATGCAAGAAATTATACCCCTCTTCTTTCAAGAGAGGATTATTTAAAGGGAAATGCCAAAAGCAGAAAGATTAATCCGGTGGAAATGATGAATGCGCTTCTGGAATCTGATGGGATTACAGTGGAAGAGCTGGAAAAACTTCAGGAGCTTATCGATAAGAAACGTGCGGAACTGGAAAGCAGATAATCATAAACATAGCAGATAAAAACGGACATGGCCATCTGGCTGTGTCTTTTTTGTGCCATTTTTTACAGAATTGCAATACTGTATCAGGTAATAAAAACAGCCAGATGAATAAAGTGTCCATCTGGCTGAATCTGTTATCAATCAATTATTTCTTGTTCTGCTCAACTTCTTTTAACATCATAGCGCGAACTTTCAGTGGAAGTCCGAACAGTGTGATGAATCCATCTGCATCGTGGTGGTCATAGAGGTCACCTGTTGTGAAAGATGCAAGAGATTCATTGTACAGGCTGTATGGAGAAGTTGTACCGGCTTTGATGATATTGCCTTTGTACAGTTTGAATTTCACTTCACCTGTTACATATTTCTGTGTGGATTCAACGAATGCCTGGATTGCCTCGCGAAGTGGTGTATACCATTTTCCTTCGTAAACAACCTGAGCGAACTGGCTGCCAAGTTTCTTCTTGGTTTCCATTGTCTCGCGGTCAAGTGTAAGTTCTTCGAGCTGTTCATGAGCTGCCATCAGGATGGTTCCGCCAGGAGTCTCATATACGCCACGTGATTTCATACCAACAACACGGTTTTCAACGATATCAACGATACCGATACCGTTCTCGCCGCCTAATTTGTTAAGCTCAGTGATGATTTCGGAAACTTTCATTTCTTTGCCGTTTAATGTTTTCGGAACACCCTGCTCGAATGTCATGGTAACTTCTGTTTCTTTATCAGGGGCTTTCTCAGGTGTAACACCTAAAACAAGCATATTGTCATAATTTGGAGCCTGGGAAGGATCTTCCAGTTCCAGACCTTCATGGCTGATATGCCATAAGTTTCTGTCACGGCTGTAGCTGTGGCTTGCATCGAATGGAAGGTCGATTCCATGAGCTTTACAGAATGCAATTTCATCTTCACGTGACTGCATGGTCCATTTGTCTGTCATACGCCATGGAGCGATGATCTTGATGTCAGGAGCAAGAGCCTTGATGCCGAGTTCGAAACGGATCTGGTCATTACCTTTACCTGTAGCACCGTGGCAGATAGCAACTGCGCCTTCTTTACGTGCGATCTCAACTAATTTCTTAGCGATTGCCGGACGGGCCATGGATGTACCAAGGAGATATTTGTGTTCGTATACAGCACCTGCCTGTACACATGGAACGATGAAGTCATCACAGAATTCATCTACGATATCTTCGATATATAATTTGGAAGCACCGGAAAGCTTTGCTCTTTCATCCAGTCCGTCCAGTTCGTTTCCCTGACCGCAGTTTACGCAGCAGCAGACAACATCGTAATCAAATGTTTCTTTTAACCATGGGATTAAGGCTGTGGTATCAAGACCGCCTGAGTATGCTAAAACGACTTTTTCTTTCATGATTGTATTCCTCCTGAAATTGGATTTTATTATTTTCCTGATTTGTAAAAATTTCCTGAGATATCCGTTTGCCGAAAGTAAATGAATAGGTCGGGAGTTCAGCGCATTATTTTTGAATAAATGCGGTAATTTCTGATTGAAATTTTTGAATAAATATTCAATGCGGAACAAGATGATTTCGTGTGATTCCGCTTAACAAGTGATAATATACACCTTTTTTTATAAATATGCAATAGAAAAATGCAAAAAAGTTTTATCTGTTTTTGCATAAATATGCAACATAATATAGGAAAAGACAGGGGGAAATCCGTGAACTGAAATAAAATCCATGTAAAAACATTGAAAAATGACTATTGCATATTATGCAGGTAAGATGTATAATTAGTCCAGCACTCTGATAGAGTAAAGTTTTACTATGAAATGAAGACCGCCGGATGAGGCGAAGATGGAGGAAATTATTATGATTAAAGCAGGAATTATCGGTGCCACAGGATATGCAGGTAACGAGATCGTGAGACTGCTTCTGGGACATAAAGATGTGGAAGTTGCGTGGTATGGTTCAAGAAGTTATATTGACCAGAAATATGCAGATGTTTATCAGAACTTTTTTAAGCTGGTAGATGCGAAATGTATGGATGATAATATGGAAGCATTAGCTGATGAAGTGGATGTGATCTTTACAGCTACTCCTCAGGGACTGTGTGCTTCTTTAATTAATGAAGGAATTCTTTCTAAGGCGAAAGTTATTGATCTGAGTGCGGATTTCCGTATTAAAGATGTGAAGAAATATGAGAAATGGTACGGAATTGAGCATAAAGCTCCGCAGTTTATTGATGAGGCGGTTTATGGTTTGTGTGAGATTAATCGTGAGGAGATTAAGAAGGCAAGACTGATTGCGAATCCGGGATGTTATCCTACATGTTCCACACTTTCTATTTATCCGCTGATTAAAGAGGGACTGATCGATCCGTCTACCATTATTATTGATGCGAAGTCCGGTACTTCAGGAGCAGGACGTGGAGCGAAGGTTGCCAATCTGTTCTGTGAAGTAAATGAGAATATTAAGGCTTATGGTGTTGCTACTCACAGACATACACCTGAGATTGAGGATCAGCTTGGTTATGCGTGTGGTAAGGAAGTGCTGATCAATTTTACACCTCATCTGATTCCTATGAATCGTGGTATTCTTGTGACTGCTTATGCTTCTCTGACTAAGGATGTTTCTTATGAAGAGGTGAAGGCAGTTTATGATAGGTATTATGAGAATGAGACTTTCGTTCGTGTGCTGGATAAGGATGTTTGTCCGCAGACGAAGTGTGTGGAGGGAAGTAATTATGTGGATGTGAATTTTAAGATTGATCAGAGAACTCACAGAGTTATTATGATGGGGGCTATGGATAATCTGGTTAAAGGTGCTGCGGGACAGGCTGTGCAGAATATGAACCTGATGTTTGGATTTAAGGAGGCTGAGGGACTGCTGCAGGTGCCGATGTGTCCGTAAGTTAGAGAAAAGGGGACGCTCCGGAAATTATTTGGTTTTGAACGCGGTTTCGGGGCTTACTAACTCTAAGTGTTCGTGAATTTGCTAAAGGCATGAGGCGGCTTGTCAAACTCGCTCCGTTGCAAACTTCGCTCAGACAGTGATGCAGCCGCCTCATAACGCAAATTCCCGAGCACTAAGAGTTACTACAGCCCCTGCAAATGCGTTCAAAACCAAATAATTTCCGGAGCTGACTTTTCAGGACGGAAGAGATGTGGATGTCTGACGGACGTGACTGCGCAGGGGAGTTGCGGCAGTCGCTGAGCGTGGAGGATGTGGACGGGAAACAAGATAGTTTGTCTTATTATATAGAAAGGATTGAGGTTTTATGAAGATTATAGATGGCGGCGTTACGGCAGCTAAGGGATTTAAGGCAGCGGCTGCAGCGGCTGAGATTAAGTATAAGGGCAGAACGGATATGGCTATGGTTTACAGTGAGGTGCCATGTGTGGCTGCGGGGACTTTTACTACCAATGTGGTGAAGGCTGCGCCTGTTAAATGGGATCAGGATATTGTTTATAATCATCCGTCTGCACAGGTGGTGATCTGTAACAGTGGTATTGCCAATGCATGTACTGGTGCTGAAGGTTATGGTTATTGTAAGGAGACTGCGGATGCGGCTGCTGAGATTCTTGGGGTGGCTGCGGACAGTGTGCTGGTTGCTTCTACCGGTGTTATTGGTATGCAGGTTCCCATTGACCGTATTAAGAATGGTGTGAAGATGATGGCTCCGAAGCTGGATGGTTCTCTGGAGGCAGGTACTGAGGCTGCGAAGGCGATCATGACTACTGATACTAGGAAGAAGGAAGTTGCTGTTCAGGTTGAGATTGGTGGTAAAACTGTTACGATTGGTGGTATGTGTAAGGGTTCGGGTATGATTCATCCGAATATGTGTACCATGCTTGGGTTTGTTACTACTGATGCGAAGATTTCCAAGAAGATGCTGCAGGAAGCGTTAAGTGAGGATGTTAAGGATACTTACAATATGGTTTCTGTTGATGGAGATACTTCTACCAATGATACAGTTCTTCTTCTGGCTAATGGTCTGGCTGAGAATCCGGAGATCACAGAGAAGGGTGAGGATTACGAGACTTTCAAGGCTGCGCTGAATTATATCAATACTACTCTGGCGAAGAAGATCGCAGGTGACGGAGAGGGTGCGACTGCACTGTTTGAGGTGAAGATCATTGGTGCAGAGTCTAAGGAGCAGGCAGTTACATTGAGCAAGTCTGTTGTTACTTCTTCTCTGACAAAGGCTGCTATCTACGGACATGATGCAAACTGGGGAAGAATCCTGTGTGCTATGGGATATTCCGGTGCGAAGTTTGATCCTGAGAAGGTGGATCTGTTCTTTGAGAGTAAGGCTGGTAAGATCCAGATTATTGAGAATGGGGTGGCTGTGGATTACAGTGAAGAAGAGGCAACGAAGATTCTTTCTGAGGAAGCTGTCACAGCAATCGCTGATGTGAAGATGGGTGATGCCACAGCAACTGCATGGGGCTGTGACCTGACTTATGATTATATAAAAATCAATGCAGATTACCGTTCATAACAAAATTCTGTGAATAAGGGTGATTTTAACCGAATCAGGTAAGTCTCCTGATTTAATTGCGAAAAGCAATAAGCAGGGATGGAGACCAGACATTGACTGGAAAAAGGAGAGAATAATGGTTAATCAGAAATATTTGGACAAGGCGGAGGTGCTGATCGAGGCACTTCCTTATATTCAGAGATTTAATCGTAAAATCGTAGTTGTAAAGTACGGCGGAAGTGCCATGCTGGATGATGAACTGAAGAAGAATGTGATCAAGGACGTTGTTCTTCTGAAACTGGTTGGTTTCAAACCGATCATCGTTCATGGCGGTGGTAAGGAAATCAGCCGCTGGGTTGGCAAGGTAGGTATGGAGCCGAAATTTATTAATGGTCTTCGTGTAACAGATAAAGATACTATGGAGATCGCAGAGATGGTTCTTGCGAAGGTGAACAAGGAACTGGTTGCCATGGTGGAATCTCTTGGTGTAAATGCTGTTGGTATCAGTGGTAAAGACGGTGGTCTGCTGAAATGCCGCAAGAAACAGACAGAGGGTGGAGACATCGGATTTGTTGGTGAAGTTACAAAGGTTGAGCCGAAGATTCTGGAGGATCTTCTGGAGAAAGATTTCCTGCCGATCATTTTCCCGGTAGGTTATGACGATGAGTTCGCTACTTATAATATTAATGCGGATGATGCTGCATGTGCCATTGCAGAGGCTGTTCATGCTGAGAAGCTTGCATTCCTTTCTGATATTGAAGGCGTTTATAAAGACAAAGATGATCCGTCCAGCCTGATCTCTGAACTTCATGTAGATGAAGCACAGAAACTGATCGATGACGGTTATGTAGGCGGAGGTATGATTCCGAAGCTGAAAAACTGTATTGATGCCATTGAAGAAGGCGTTAACAGAGTCCATATCCTTGACGGAAGAATTCCTCACAGCTTACTGTTGGAGATCTTTACAAACAAAGGTATTGGTACTGCGATTCTGAGAGAAGACGGGGAGAAATATTACAATGAACATGAATGAACAGATGAAGGAATCCGAAGAGAGTATTCTTCACACTTATAATCGTTTTCCTGTTGTTTTTGAAAAGGGACAGGGATGTTATTTATATGATTCCGAAGGAAAGGAATATCTGGATTTTGCAGCAGGTATTGCTGTAAATTCTCTGGGATATCATTATCCGGGATATGATGAAGCATTAAAAGATCAGATTGATAAGCTGATGCATATTTCCAACTTATATTACAATGAGCCGATCATTGAAGCAGGTGCGAAGTTGGTAAAGGCAAGTAAAATGAGCAAGGCATTCTTTACTAACAGTGGTACAGAAGCAATCGAAGGTGCTTTAAAAGCAGCTAAGAAATATGCATATGTACGTGACGGACATGCAGATCATGAGATCATTGCCATGAACCATTCCTTCCATGGAAGAAGTATCGGAGCACTTTCCGTAACAGGAACTGCTCATTACAGAGAGCCCTTTGAGCCACTGATGGGCGGTGTGAAGTTTGCGGATTTCAATAACCTTGAGAGCGTAAAGGCTCAGATCACAGATAAGACCTGCGCAATTATCACTGAGGTTGTTCAGGGTGAGGGTGGTATTTATCCGGCGAAGAAAGAATTCTTGGAAGGTCTGCGTCAGATTTGTGATGAGAAAGATATTATGCTGATCTTCGATGAGATCCAGTGCGGTATGGGAAGAACCGGACATTATTTTGCATGGCAGGCATACGGTGTACAGCCGGATATTATGACAAGTGCCAAGGCTCTTGGATGTGGTGTGCCGGTAGGTGCGTTTGTATTGAATGAGAAAGCTGCCAAAGCTTCTCTGGAGCCAGGTGATCATGGTACAACTTATGGTGGAAACCCGTTTGTATGTGCTGCAGTCAGCAAGGTATTTGACATTTATGAGAATGATAAGATCATTGAACATGTACAGGAAATGACTCCATATCTGGAACAGAAACTGGATGAAATTGTTGCAAAACATGAATGCGCTGCAACAAGACGAGGCATGGGCTTCATGCAGGGAATCGTGATCCAGGGCCGCCCGGTTGGTGAAGTTGTAAAGGCTGCGCTGGCAAAAGGACTGTTGGTGATCTCTGCAGGCAGTGATGTACTGAGAATCGTACCTCCGCTTGTGATCACAAAAGAACACATTGATAAGATGGCTGCAATTCTGGATGAGTGTATGGAATAATTTTAGTGAATCAGGCAAGTAGCGAAACGGATGATTTTATCTGTTTGGCATGAATCTGAGTGTTTTTACAAAATGCTCCGGGTATAATCAGTAACTGATTATATCCGGAGCATTATTTTTGCAGAGAAAATACCATCTTGATAGGTAAAGTCACAGGCACCTCCGTTTTTGTCGGTAATGTGGCGGACAGATTCGATTCCTATGCCGTTGCCGGAGCGTTTGGAGGATTGGAAAATATTGTTTTTTTGCTGTATTTTGCCATCGAAGGTGTTCTCCACATGAATCAGAAGGAGATGATTATGGTGGGGGTAAACTTCCACATTAATCTTTCTGCGGGCAGGCTCTGTTTTCGCACTTGCCTGGATGGCGTTTTCCAGCAGATTGGAAAACACAAGGCACAGATTAATCTCATCTATGGAAAGATCAGCAGGCAGAGAAACCAGTGCATGAAAAGGAATGTTTTCTCTTTCTGCAAGGGTGGAATAATATCCGAAAACACTGTCAACAGCCTGATTTTCACAGAAATGCAGGTTATAGTCAGAGATTTTTCCGGTTGCAGCGGAGAGATATTTTTTGATCTTTTCCATGTCACCCTGTTCTGCCAGAGAGGATAACTGCACAAAGTGATGCCGGATATCGTGACGCGCCTGTCTGGCTTCTTCAATAGCCATGCAGAGATTCTCGTATCTTTCCTGCTGAAGAGTAAGAAAATGGTTCTCCTGCTGAAGTCTGGCATTTCTGTTCAGACTGACTGCCATCATAAGAAACATGGCATAAAACAGAAGCAGGATTATGAGCAGTACAAGACTGAAAACAATATAGCACTGCAGGACCCGTCCGGTATATAAAGTATTGCGGTATTTAGGAATCATAAAAAGATTCACTCCGATGAAGATTACCGGAAGAATCCAGAATACGTACCAGGTCTGGGCAAAGTTCTCGTCTGTGATCATTGTCTGTACACAGTGGCGGGCAGGATACCAGGCTGCCAGAACAAAAAGCAGACAGATCACGTTATAGAAAATCCCGGCACCGGTGTGAAACCACAGTTCGTTTTCTGTAATATGCAGGTCTGCGGTCATAAGTGCATTAACTGCCCGGGACAAACTTTTGACACATGTAAAAACTGCGAAGACTGCAAGAAAAATACTGACAGATTTCCAGACAGAGATTTTCAGCGTTTTGTGATAAATGAGCATAATCACAGGCAGCAGAGGAAACAAAAACCATCTGGTCGGAATTTGCAGGGCACAGCAAACTGCCCCTCCCAAAATACAGATTCCCAGAAGAAGAGGAAGAAGCCATGCTGTCAGCTTAAGCGGTGTCTGTCTCAGATAGCTTTTTACAGGCAGATATGCCAGCAGTATGCCGGGAATGATTACGGAAAGTTCAAGTACAGGGCGAAGTATGTCAGTCATTTCAGGACCTCCTTTGGAACAGAAATTCCATAAATGTCTGTCTGGCGTTTTTGAGAAGCTTCCTGCTTACCGGGACATTGCTTCCGTTATCAAGGCGAAAGCCTGTTCCGTCAAAATCAACGGCATGCTCCAGATTGATCACAACGCCACGGTTACACTGATAGAAGCGTGAGTCCATTTTCAGGGAGGTTATGAAGGAATCAAAGGACTGACGGGTGACCAGTTCCCTTTCACCGGCAGTGTGGATGTGGATCATATGGGAAAAATGCTCTGCATAGATTATTTTCCGGAAGGGAATCTGAATATTACTGCCGTTCACCTTTACATCTATGTATTTCCCGGAATCCGGGATGCGGGAAAGGATTTCATCTGCCAGTGCGGAAATATCATTTTCACTGTAGGGCTTTACAAGATAGTGCAGAGCCCGGACCTGGAATCCCTCTAATGCATGGTCGGTAGAAGTTGTTGTAAAGATCAGCAGACAGTCAGTATCTGATCTGCGAAGTTCTTTTGCTGTATCAATCCCGTTAGAACCATTCATATAAATATCCAGAAACACTACCGTGAAAGGACATTCCTTCGCTGCAGTGAGGAAAGTTTCTCCATTTTCATATTCAAATATATCTACGTGGACATTGCGCCTGGAAAATTGAGATTCCAGTCTGTTGCGAAGCAGTGTCCGTTCTTCTGAAATATCATCAACAATTGCAATTCTCATAGTAAATCTTCCTTTATTTATAAAATGATGTTAGGGTCAAAAGGCATTTTGCCCCTAACTTGATATCTACGAATTGCTTCGCTGCAAAGCAGCTCCCGCAATTCTCATAAAATTCTGCTATAAGTATATCACAAAACAATACCATAGATTTACAATTCGTGTCATTTTCTGTCGTTTCGTGACAGAATTATTGAAAAAATTTCTTACTTTTTTATAATGAGGATAACAAATGGGAGTACATCAAATGGAAGAGGAGGGATGTCGTGTATTGTATTGCCATATTGACTGATCAAGAACAGGAAGGACAGAACTGTGCGGAATATATCAGGAATTACTGTACAGAAAAGAAAGTTTTTCCATTGATTGAAATCTATCAGGATCAGGAACAGTTTTTTGGGCGGATACGAAAAACAGTACCGGCAGTGGTGTTTCTTGCATTGCCAGGTGTGTCCGGGCTGAATGCGGCAGAACATCTCCGTTCCCTGTATCCGAAATGTGGGATTATCTGGTGCAGTGATCTTGATTTTTCGCTTCATGCGTTCAGGATGCGGATAGAATATTTTTTTATGAAACCTGTGGAAGAGCAGAAAATAAAAGAAGGACTCTCCATCTGGTTTGAACGCAGAAATGTAATATGACAAAAACACTCAGGAGGAAAACAATTATGAAGAAAAGAGCTTTAATCCTTGCAATGATCGCTTTTATAGCAGCTGCAACATCTGAACCGTCAATAAATATGGTACGTGCAGAGGAAACACAGGTAGAAGAAACACAGGTAGAAGAAACACAGACAGAGGAAAATGCAGGTCAGACATCAGAACTGCCTATAAAGACACTTACACCGAAGGTTATGGATGTGAATCCTTATATGGCAGCAAGTGATTCCAATATTCATCATGACTGCTATAATACAGATTCAACAGATGAGGTATTGCCTGTTGATATTTATTCTGAGATCAATGTTTCTTATGAAAAAGTTAATCCCAATGCTTCCCCGGCAGTCTTTTTTGATTCCTATGGACATTCTGTGGTTCCACTTCTGGGTGGCCTGGCGATCCGTGATATTAATGCAGATGAGGCACAGACCCTGGGCTATTTTTCACCAAAACAGCATGACAATGGAAGCTACTTGATACAGAGTTCATATTCTTTTGTAGATGAGAGCAATCGCATTGTGTGTCCGACGAACGATAATCGGGTACTTATGCTTAAGGCTACAGATGAGGAGGGAAATGTACTTCCGGAATTTGAGAAGGTTCTGGATATCGACATTAAAGCGGCAGCAGAGGCAGCGCTTGGAAAAACACTGGATCAGAATCTGTTATCTGTAGTTTTTGATTATGAGGGAAATCTCTGGTTTGCAACAGGAGGCTTCCGCATTTATCCTGACAGAAAACAGCAGGGAACCTTTGGCTATGTTTCACGTGCAGCTATCGATAAGATCTTGAATGGAGAAGATGTGGATCTGTCAGATGCAGTGTTTGTATATGAACTGGAACCGGGAGAGGGTGCAGAGAATGGTATTGCGGCATCTAAGGAGGGTGCGGTCATTCTGACAAATCTGAAGTGTTATCTGCTCCAGGCGGATAATGGTGTGAAAAAAGTCTGGGAAACTTCCTATAAAAGTGTGGGTGCCAAGGAAAGCAAAGAAGGCGATGAGACGACAGGTGGCGGTCTTGCATGGGGAGGTGGATGTTCCCCGTCTCTGACCAAAGATCTGGTTATGTTTACAGATAATCAGGATCCGGTAAATCTTATTGCGGTGGATATGAAAACAGGAGAACAGGTTGCGAGTATGCCTGTTATAGATGAGCTTCCGGAAGGTACACAGGTGTCTGTGGAAAATTCTGCAATTGTATATGATGATGGAGAGGGAACAGTAAGCACGATCGTATGTAACTGGTTTGGTGCAGGAAGTGCGAAGCTTGGAGAAGCAGATAATGATTCCTCAATACAAAGCTATGAGAATATTTATGATGTGGGCTGGCTGAGACAGGGCAATAAAATGATCGCGCCGGGTATAGAACGTGTGGATACAGTTAAGACGGAGGACGGATATGAGATGAAGAGTATCTGGTGCAGAAGTGATCTGTCTGACACTTCCATGATGAAGCTGTCCACTGCAACAGGATATATTTACGGATATGTTCAGGATATGGAAACTGGTATGTGGCAGTATATCATGCTTGATTTTGAGACAGGCGAGACTGCATTTACCATGGATGTTTCTGATAAACCGGGATACAACAACATGGCTATCGGTATGTATGCGGGAAACAGCGGAAATGCGCTCTATTGTCCGACCGGTTATCTGGAACTTCTGAGACTTCAGGACAGGTTTGTATATCTGCCGGAAATGCCTTACCGCAAGGTGGATCTGGATCAGGCAATGCGCAATGTGTTAAGCCAGGAGAAATTTGCAGCAGACGGCGGCCAGGGAGAGGTAGGTGAGAAGATCCTAA